>CAISSD010000140.1 GCA_903887975.1 uncultured Legionellaceae bacterium
GCTGTTTTAGTGTAGAAAGCGTAATGATGTTGTTCAGGCGTCTTTGAAACCGCACATCCACCATAAACCAACGTGGATTTATTGGCGTGCTTTTGGGATCAGGATGCTCGCTTTCCGGATCCCATGCGGTAAAATCTGGATATGCAGGACTGACAATCTCGACAATGCCAACAATACCAGGAGCCGCACAGTTCGAATGATAAAAAAAAGCCAGATCACCAACACGCATGGTATCACGAATCAAATTACGTGCTTGATAATTACGAACACCATCCCAATGGGTGGTTTGATTCGGCGCTTGACTTAATGCATCAATGCTAAAACATTCCGGCTCTGATTTTAACAACCAATATTGTGGTAAAGGCATCGCATCTCACCCTATCCTGACAACACCATGGTACACGCGTTCATCAACGAACTCGGGAAAATCCCCCAATACAACAAAGCCAAACAATTTAGCGAAAAGACACCAAGAACAAATTTTGGCAGCACAATCGGTGTATTATTGACAGCTTCATCAAAATACATCACCTTCACAATACTTAAATAATAATAAGCCCCAATCACCGCAAAAATAAGTCCTAGGATCGCCACCCAAACCATATGAACATCCACCAGCGCTTGCAATACCCAAAATTTAGCCAAAAAACCCACCGTTGGTGGCACCCCAGCCATCGCAAACAAAACAATCATCATCATGAGTGCCAACCAAGGACTACGTTGATGCAGTCCTTTCAAATCATAAACTTTTTCAATGTCCTCGCCGGTTGAAGATATCAACACCATCAAACCAAATGCACCCATGCTCATCATGGCATACATCATGACATAATAAATCGCCGCCGAATAACCACCAACGCTTAACGCAACCAATCCCAAAAGAACATAACCCATGTGAGAAATGGCCGAATAAGCCAAAAGGCGCTTGATGTTGGTTTGTACCACAGCCAAAAGATTGCCCAAACCTGTTGATAAAAGTGCCATCATCAAAATCATGGGCTGCCATTGGGCGGATAAATCAGCCAATCCCATGGTCAGCAAACGCAGTGCCATACCAACAGCGGCAATCTTTGGTGCCGCACCAATCAGCATGGTCACCGAGGTTGGTGCGCCAGTATAAACATCAGGCGCCCACATATGAAACGGCACAGCAGCCATCTTAAAGCCAACACCCGCAACAATAAAGACCAAGCCAAAATTCATCAATAAACGCTCGTTTGGTGCAATCTCTGCAATGCGCTGCGACAACGCATACAAATCCAATACACCCGTTGCGGCATACATCAACGACATACCAAACAACAGCATCCCAGAAGCAATCGCGCCCATCACCAAGTACTTCACTGAGGCTTCACTACAATTGCCATCAAATCGTCTGATTGCCGTTAATGCATACAGGGGCAGTGAAACCAATTCCAGCCCCAGATAAATGGTCAAAAGAGAATGTGCTGAGACTAATGTTGTCATTCCAATGGTTGCAAGCATACCCAACACATAATATTCACCACTTGGAATATGCCGCTCATCGATATAATGCCTGGAATAAACAAATGTTAAAAAAACCGTCAAGCAAATCGCGGCGTTCATTAAACGACTCATATCGTCATTGGCAATCAATCCATGGAACATCAAGCGACCATAGTCTCCAAAGGGTGAAAACCCAATCACCATGGTGATCAAAAGCCCCAAACACGAGAGTTGAAACGCTGCTTTAGGCCATTGTTTTTTTAAAAAAAGATCCGCCAATAACGCCACGACAGCAAAACCCAAAAGAACAAAGCCCGAGTTCAACCAATCAATTTGTCCCATTATTCCAGTCATCATCTGTTAAACCTTACAATTTCGTTTGTTTTGCCAAAGCCAAAGTATGGCTTGTGGTTTGGTGAAGCGCGTCAATCCATGGCTTTGGATAAACCCCCATGGCAATAACCATTGCTGCCAAAAGAACATAAGCGCAAAGCTCAAAAGCATTTAAATCATGAATCTCGGCGACTGAAGGATTGGTTATCGCACCAAAAATAACCCGTTTATACATCCATAATGTATAACTGGCGCCGATGATGAGTGTGCTGGCTGCAAAAAAAGCAATCCAAAATCCAGATTTCATGCTGCCCAAAATAATCATGAATTCGCCAACAAAGCCTGAAGTACCAGGCAATCCAGCATTGGCCATCGCAAACAACATCAAAAAGGATGCAAAAATCGGCATACTATTCACAATACCACCCATTTCGCTAATTTTACGGGTATGTAAGCGTTCATAAATAAAGCCAACACCAGCAAACATGCCGCTGGATACAAAGGCATGAGATATCATCACCACCATGGCGCCTTCCAGCAACAGTCCCGCTTGTTCAATATTGGTAAAACCCGAACCCATGAATATTGCAAAACAACCAAGTGTGACAAATCCCATATGCGATATCGATGAATAAGCAATAAGCCGCTTCATGTCTTTTTGAACAATGGCAATCAAGCCAACATACACCACGGCAATCAACGACAGTGCAACCATGATTCCTGCATAAGCGCGACACGCATCAGGCACAATCGGCAATGCAAAACGAATAAAACCATAAGCACCCAATTTTAATAAAATCGCTGCCAAAACAATTGAACCACCAGCGGGTGCTTCGGTGTGTGCATCGGGCAACCAGGTATGAACGGGGAACATTGGAATCTTGATGGCAAAACCCAAGAAAAAAGCTATAAAAATCATAGTTTGTGCAAAAAGTGTTAGTTTAACGCCGTACATGGCCTCAATATTAAACGTGCTTAATTGATAACCCAGATACAAAAAGGCCACCAACATCAATACTGAACCCAAAAAGGTATACAAGAAAAACTTAATGGCGGCATACACACGATTTTCAGAACCCCAAATACCAATGATCAAATACATGGGTATTAAGGTTGCTTCCCAAAAAATATAAAAAACCAGGGCATCCAGTGATGCAAACACACCCACCAACAAGCCTTGCATGATCAAAAAAGACGCCATGTAGGGTGCTACGCGACGACGAATACTGGTCCAGGTTGCCAAGACCACCACCAGATTGGTAAAGATGCTAAGCACAATAAGCACCAGGGACAAACCATCAATGCCCAAGGCATATTGAATACCAAATGCAGGCAACCAATCCACAACATCCAACCATTGCATGGAGGTCGTGTTAAAATCAAATCCCAACCACAAAAAAGTACTCAAAATAAGGGTCAACACCACAAAAAATAAAGCCAAAACCCGGCTAAAATTTGGGCGATTGTCATCCCCAGTCCACAAGACCAAACCGCCCCCTAAAATAGGCAACCAAATCAAAAGATTAAGCAAATGATGCATCTCGTCACATTCCTCTTAAAACACAAACC
>CAISSD010000141.1 GCA_903887975.1 uncultured Legionellaceae bacterium
AGATCAAAATTAGAGATCTGTGTCAATATTTTTTTGAAAAATTTTAATTTAAGAAGTTACTGCGGAATGACGGATCTAACAAATTATTTTCCATTATATTAAATCTCCATGTTTGAGTCATTAGTAATAATAAATTTGGCTATACCTGAGGCTATACCAAATTTAAATAAATCCCACAAAAAATATCATAAAAAGTCATTGTCCATTGATTCTATTGGTGTCCCAGGCAAGATTCGAACTTGCGACCTGCCCCTTAGGAGGGGGCCGCGCTATCCAGCTGCGCCACTGGGACTGTGGTACGTTAGTGTACCTTGGGCGTCTTTACATGGCAATATAATTGGGTCCACCGCCACCCTCAGGTGCTGTCCATAGAATATTTTGTTTTGGATCTTTGATGTCGCAAGTTTTGCAATGAATGCAATTTTGTGCGTTGATTTGCAGTTTGGGGCCTTCTGGGTTTTCGATAAATTCGTAAACACCAGCGGGACAATAACGTGTTTCTGGTGAATCATAAAGCTTATGATTGATGGTTATCGCTATTTCTGGGTTTTTTAACTGTAAATGACAGGGCTGATTGGCTTCGTGAAAGCTATTGGTTAGATACACCGATGATGCTTTATCAAACGTCAAAATGCCATCGGGTTTAGGGTATTGGATGGCTTTGACCTGATGTTTGTATTTTAGTGATGTGTGATCCGTTTTGTGTGGTAAAGTCCAAGGAGAGTGCCCTTTGGATACATAAGTTTCAAAAGCAGCATTGATAAGCCCCCAAACCAAGCCTTTTTGAAATCCAGGGCGAATGTTTCTTACCTTGTATAATTCTTTTTCCATCCAAGAGGTTTGAAATGCTTCTTGGTAGTTTATGATTTCATCGCCGGATTTTTTTTCGGTGGATAATGCCAATACACATGCATCAGCAGCCAAAATGCCCGACTCAATTGCATGATGGATGCCTTTGATTTTGGCAACATTTAAAAAACCCGCCGCATCGCCAATTAAGGCACCACCTGGAAAAGTAAGCTTGGGTATCGATTGCCAACCACCTTCATTCAATGCGCGTGCGCCATATGCAAGTCGTTCGCCGTTTTTTAATAAACGCGCAATTTTGGGGTGAGTCTTGAATCGCTGCATTTCTTCAAAAGGACTAAAATATGGATTTTTATAATCCAAGCCAGCCACCAATCCCAAAGCAATTTGATGATCATTTTGATGATACACGAATGATCCACCATAAGTTTTGGTATCCAAAGGCCATCCTATGGTATGCAACACATGACCCTGTTGATGATTTTGGGGATCAATACGCCATATTTCTTTAATACCAAGGCCATAAGTTTGGGGTTGTATGCCCTGGCGCAATTGAAAGTGGTGTATTAATTTTTCGCTGACTTGGCCGCGACAACCTTCTGCAAATAGTGTTTGTTGTGCGTGAATGGGAATGCCTGCTTGAAAATTTTCACCGGGCGTGCCATGTGCATCAATGCCAACATCACCTGATATGACGCCCATCACATGGCCTTGTTCATGGAATAGTGCATCAACTGCTGCAAAACCTGGATAAACATCGCAGCCCAATAGTGTTGCCTTTTCGGCTAAGTATTGACATAAAAGACTAAGACTGATGATGTGATTGCCCCGATTGGTCATGGGCTTTGGTGTTGGCAGTCTTATGGCATGTCGTTTTGATAACCAATAAAAAGCATCCTTTGTGACAGGGGTTCCTAATGGTGCATTGGTCCAATCATCGGGTAATAATTTTTTTAAACTTTGAAGCTCAAGAACAGCACCAGAAAGTAGATGTGCACCAATTTGTGCACCTTTATCCAAGATGCACACCGAAAGCATTGGGTTTTTTTGTTTGATACGAATACCTGCTGCAAGTCCAGAGGGTCCCGCACCAACAATCAAAACATCATAGTCCATGGCTTACTCCCTGATTTATGATTCAGGTGAAGACATCGCAACAGCATGATAACCCGCATCCACATGCACCACTTCACCCGTAATTCCTGAGGCCAAAGAAGAGCATAAAAATGCTGCTGTATGACCAACTTCTTCGGCCGTAACATTGCGCTTTAATGGGGTCATCTGTGCATAAGCACTTTGAATTTTTCTAAAATCTTTAATACCCGCGGCCGCCAAGGTACGAATGGGGCCCGCCGATATTGCATTCACACGCAATCCTCTGGTGCCAGCACTGGCGGCCAAATACCGCACCGTTGCTTCCAATGCTGCTTTGGCAATACCCATGACGTTGTAATTGGGTACCGCTTTTTCTGCGCCGTAATAGCTCAACGTTAGAATGGAACCATCAGTCCCCTCCATCATGGGTAGGGCGTTTTGTGCCAATGCAATAAGACTATACACGCTAATGTCATGGGCAATTCGAAAACCCTCTCTAGAGGCATGTTCCAGCAAATCACCGCCAATTTGATCGGCCGGGGCAAAGGCTACGGAATGAATCAAGACATCCAACTTGTCCCAAGATTGATTCAACTGCGTGAAGACGTTTTTGATTGCTTCATCAGAAGCAACATCACATGGAAAAATAAGATTGGAGCCAAAACTTTGTGCCATGGTTTCAACACGTGATTTTAATTTATCGTTTTGGTAGGTAAAAGCAAGTTCTGCGCCTTGTTCGTGCATGGCTTTTGCAATACCGTAAGCAATAGAACGCTCACTGGCAAGCCCAACAATCAACGCTTTTTTACCAGCTAAAAATCCCATGATGGACTCCTTAAAATTTAGGTGTTGGTGTTCAGTAATTCTCGCATTTTGGCTTTAATCATATCAATGGCAATACGATTTTCACCGCCTCGGGGTACGATTAAATCAGCATAGCGGCTGGATGGTTCAATGAATTGTAAATACATGGGACGAACGGTTGTTTCATATTGATGCAAAACAGCTTCAAATGAGCGATGACGCTCCACAACATCGCGTTTGAGTCGTCGAATCAAGCACACATCAAGTGGTGCGGACATAAAAATTCGAATGTCCATGAGCTCACGCAATGCTTTGTCGCTAAAAAGTAAAATACCTTCCAAAACAATGATGGTATGTTGTCCTATGGTGCGCGTTTCTG
>CAISSD010000142.1 GCA_903887975.1 uncultured Legionellaceae bacterium
TGCCCATTTCGTTAAATCCGATTGAATTACCTTTTTATGCGTTAAGAACAGTTTTGCGCATGTTTATTGCACTTTTGTTTTCAATTTTGTTTACATTGATTGTGGGAACCATGGCGGCTAAAAGTAGGCGCGCAGAAACCATTATTATTCCTGCAATTGATGTTCTGCAATCTGTTCCTGTATTGAGCTTTTTAGCCATTACCATTACAGGATTTATTCATTTATTTCCTGGTAGTTTGTTGGGACCAGAATGTGCTTCTATTTTTGTTATTTTTACTTCGCAAGTTTGGAACATGACGTTTAGTTTTTACCAGTCATTAAAAACAGTTCCTGATGATTTATACGAAGCCTCCGCCATTTTTCAGTTGTCTGCCTGGCAGCGATTTTGGAAAATTGAGGTGCCTTGTTCAATGTCGGGATTATTGTGGAACATCATGATGTCGATGTCGGCCAGTTGGTTTTTTGTGGTGTTGTCTGAGGCCATTGTGGTGGCGCATCAAGATATTCGTCTGCCTGGTGTTGGTTCCTATATTGCGTTGGCCATCGAGCAGCGCAATTTATACGCGGTGGGCTATGCCATTCTTACCATGGTCATGGTTATTTTCTTATACGATCAAATTTTATTCAGGCCATTGATTGCCTGGTCTGATAAATTTAAAAATGAAGATATAGAAGGCGATGAGGCGAATGCTTCTTGGTTGATTGATTGGTTGCGACAAAGTCGATTGATGCGCCATTTTGAATCTGGTTATTGTTTTATTAAAGATGGGTTTATCAATGCAGCTTGTTTTCGTGGACGGGCTGCCATGAAGCATGAATCTTTGCAGGGCCGCTCTAAAGAGGCTAAAGATTGGGTGTGGTTGGTGTTGGTGTGGTTTTTGATTTTGGGGCTTGGTTGGCGTTTGGTTCATTATATTTTGCTCAATCTTGGGATGCAGGATGTGATGCAGGTTTTTCTTTTAGGGCTTGCAACGGGCGCGCGCGTGATGATTTTAATCGTTTTAAGTTCATTATTGTGGATTCCTGTGGGGGTTTGGATTGGTTTGCGGCCTTTTTGGGCGCAAAAAATTCAACCCATGTTGCAATTTTTGGCAGCCATTCCGGCCAATTTATTTTATCCTTTGTTTGTGATTGCCATTGTTCATTATCAATTGAACGTGGAGATTTGGGTGACGCCATTGATGATTTTGGGTACACAGTGGTATATTTTGTTTAATGTGATTGCCGGTGCCTCAAACATACCCCGAGATCTCTGTTTGGTGGCGGATAATTTTGGTGTAAAACGCTGGTTATGGTGGCGTCGTTTGGCATTGCCGGCGGTGTTTCCATTTTATATTACCGGGGCAATTTCAGCAGCTGGTGGCGCTTGGAACGCCAGTATTGTTGCCGAATGGGTGAGTTGGGGAAGTACCACGCTTAAAGCAACGGGCTTGGGGGGATACATACAAGCCAGTACTTTGGCGGGTGATTTTCCAAAAATTGCATTGGGCACGTCTATGATGTGCATTGATGTTTTGATATTTAATCATTTGATTTGGCGTCCTTTGTATCGATTGGCGCATGATCGATATCATTTAAATTGAGGAAGATATGTCCGAGGTTATTATTGCCATTGAGCATTTGCACAAAGCTTATAAGAAAGCATCTGCTCAAGCGTTGCTGGTTTTGGAGGATGTGAATTTTACCTTGCATGAGGGCGAGATTGTTGCCTTATTGGGTAAATCGGGTTCGGGTAAATCCACATTGTTAAGAATTATTGCAGGCTTGATTGCCCCCACCAGTGGGCATGTGACGTATCGAGGGATGCCTGTAACGCGACCGGTTCCAGGGATTGCGATGGTGTTTCAATCGTTTGCATTATTGCCCTGGTTGACGGTATTGGAAAACGTAGAATTGGGACTTGAAGCACAGGGCATTTCTAGAGAAGAGCGACGAAAGCGCGCCATTGATGCGATTGATATTATTGGTTTGGATGGTTTTGAGTCGGCGTATCCGCGAGAGTTGTCTGGTGGTATGCGACAAAGGGTAGGATTTGCCCGTGCTTTGGTGATTAATCCAGATGTTTTGTTGATGGATGAGCCTTTTTCTGCATTGGATGTTTTGACGGCTGAAAATTTAAAATCGGATCTTTTGGATTTATGGCAAGATAAAAAAACCAACACCAATGGTATTTTGTTGGTCACACACAATATTGAAGAGGCGCTAAATTTGGCGGATCGCATTGTGATTTTGGGCAGTGATCCAGGCTATATTCGTGCTAATTTAGAGGTTTCTTTGCCAAAACCGCGCGATCCAGAATCACCCGAATTCAGACATTTTGTGGATAGAATTTATACATTAATGACCACCGGACCTCAGGGAAAAACGCGTGCTTATGCACGAGAACGGACCATTGGTTTGGGATATCGTTTGCCGGATGTAGAACCTTCAGAATTATCGGGTTTGATTGAAACCATGCGATCGTTTGAAGATAAAATGGATTTGCCCGAACTTGCTGACGAATTGATGATGAATGTGGATGATTTGTTTCCAATTTTAGAAACGTTAGAAATTTTGGGATTTGCAAGGGTATTGGAAGGGGATATTCATTTAACAACATTGGGTAAAGAATTTTCAGAGGGCGATTTGCAGTATCGCAAACAAATTTTTGCGCGTCGATTGTTGGAGAAGGTGCCTTTGGCAGGATACATACGCCGTATATTGGATGAAAAATCCGGCCATCGTGTTTCTGAAGAACGGTTTTTGAGTAAACTTGAAGATTATTTAAGTGAAAAAGAAGCGGAAAGAGTATTAAAAACCATGATTGATTGGGGGCGCTATGCTGAGATTTTTGCTTATGATTTTAAAACTGGGGTTTTGAGTTTGGAGAATCCGGGGATATAGGCTTTTAGTCTTTTTTCATAGATGATCATGAATGATGAGCATTTTTTGCATCAGGCAAGGTCTATTTTTTTATCAAAAGAGGAATTTCGGATGAACATTGGTGAGACGGTTGATTCGGTTGATTTTACA
>CAISSD010000143.1 GCA_903887975.1 uncultured Legionellaceae bacterium
CACTGCCTTGATACACGCTAGAGTTTGTTTGTAAGTACAATGCTTGTCCTGAAATCTCCCATGCACGATGTTCACAAGGCGCAACAGAGGGAACAGTTTGACACACTGGCCCCATGGTTCCTGCCATGGACAATGGTGATGTTAGAACAAATAAAGCAATCAAAGATTTCTTAGGGTACATCAAAACACTCCTTAACTTGTTATTTTTATTCAACATGGTGTTGAAGATCCTGTTTTTGCGCGATACTATTTTTAATTAAAATAGTATCGTTGTCTAGGCTTATGTTAACAGCCATTAAAAGCTATGTTAAGATTGTCGCATGACGACCAACACCAGAAGAATTTATGCTTGAAAGTGATCGACTAATCAGCAGTCAAGCATTGGTCTCGGAAGAGGCTATGGATAGAGCCATTCGGCCGCTAACATTGGATGAGTACATTGGCCAAGAAGATGTTCGTTTTCAAATGCGAATATTTATTGATGCCGCCATCAAGCGCCAAGAGGCCTTGGATCATGTTTTGATTTTTGGGCCTCCTGGTTTAGGTAAAACCACTCTGGCGAGCATTATTGCTCATGAAATGGGTGTGAATTTACGACAGACATCAGGACCTGTTTTGGAGCGGGCAGGGGATATTGCCGCCATTCTTACCAATCTTCAACACAATGATGTACTTTTTATTGATGAAATTCATCGCCTAAGCCCTGTGATTGAAGAAATTTTATACCCGGCGATGGAAGATTATAAATTAGACATCATGATTGGCGAGGGTCCCTCAGCGCGTTCGATTAAATTGGAATTACCGCCGTTCACGCTGATTGGGGCCACCACACGTGCAGGTTCACTCACATCGCCTTTAAGAGATCGATTTGGCATTGTGCAACGGTTGGAATTTTATGATGTGGATGCATTAACGCAAATCGTGGGTCGCTCAGCACGGCTTTTGCATGTGCCAACCGAAGATCAAGGTACCGTTGAGATAGCCAAACGATCGCGTGGAACGCCGCGTATTGCCAATCGTATTTTGCGCCGAGTGCGTGATGTGGCTGAAATTAAAGGAACTGGTGTGATTACCAAAGAGATTGCAGATACCGCACTTCGTTTATTAAATATTGATGACTCGGGTTTGGATTTAATGGATAGAAAATTGTTACAAGCCATGATTGAGCGTTTTGGTGGAGGACCTGTGGGTGTGGACAGCTTGGCTGCGGCCATTGGGGAAGAAAAAACCACCATTGAAGATGTTTTGGAACCTTTTTTAATCCAACAAGGATTTTTAATGCGCACGCCTCGTGGTAGAATTGCAGCATCACGTGCTTACGAGCATTTTGGTTTGCCAGCACCGGCACATGAAGCGATTTAAATTGAAATTGGATGGTATAGCGGAGTAAGTCATGACAAACATCAGTGTATTGGGTTATTTTTTACAAGCAGGGTTGGTGGTTAAAAGTGTGATGTTGATTTTATTGGTGGGCTCGGTGATGTCATGGGCACTTATTTTTCAACGAGCGTGGTATTTTAAAACCAAACAACACCATTGTGCGACGTTTACCAGACGTTTTTGGGGTAGTGCAGATTTAAGTAAATTGTATTCAGACATTGACAGTAATATCGAAGACCGACATGGATTGGCTGCTATTTTTTATGCTGGATTCAAAGAATACCTGCGTGCACGCCAACATGGCGTGGTGATGCTGGAGTCCATTCAACGGGTGATGCAAATTACCCATGCAAAAGAAGCACGTGCCTTAGAGCAACATCTACCTTGGTTTGCATCCATTGGTTCCATTTCTCCGTATATTGGTTTATTTGGTACGGTTTGTGGGATCATGACCACATTTCAAGCCCTTGGCCAAGCACAGCAAGCCACCATTGCGATGGTGGCACCAGGTATTTCTGAAGCCTTGGTGGCCACAGCATTGGGCTTATTCACGGCGATCCCTGCCGTTATTGCCTACAACCGTTTTAGTTTGGGTGCATCGTCTTTGTTGGAGCAGTATGAATTGTTTCAAGAAGAGTTGATTGCGTTGATGGCCGAACAAACCAATGGTAAAGATAGGGAGTTTGTTCATGCTTAAAAAAAAATCACGCTCGCTACCGATTGCTGAAATTAATGTGGTTCCATACATTGATGTGATGTTGGTGTTGTTGGTTATTTTTATGATGACCGCACCCATTTTGTCACAAGGCGTGACCGTGGATTTACCTAAAGCCGCCAGTCAATCGTTAAAAACTGCGGATAGAGAGCCAATTGTTGTCTCGGTTAATAAAGAAGGCGATTATTTTTTAAATTTAAGTGCCACACCTGATGTCCCCATGGAGCCGCATGCCTTAATGCTTCGTGTGGCTGCTGAATTGACGTTATCAAAAGAGCAACATCAAGCGCTTAATGTGCTGGTTAAAGGCGATGAGGGCGTTTCTTATGGAAAAGTTGTTGGCGCCATGAGTTTACTTAAAGAAGCAGGTGCGGAGCAAGTTGGACTATTGACCGATTCGCCGGAGAAAAAAGCATGAGTGATGCACCAAATTTACGCATACCCTTGATGATGGCATTAGCGCTGCACTTGTTTTTGGCTTTTGTTTTGACCTATCAACATCAAGCAAAAAATCCTGTGTTGGTTGCTTATCATCAAGATTCTCCCGGACAAAGTAATCCAATTGATAAACCCGTAGAACCCATTAAAGCGGTTAGTGTGGATGCGCAAGAACTACAAAAAACAGTAGAGAAATTGAAAAATGAACGAGAAAATCAATTGCGCGCCGAAAACAATCGAAAACAACAATTAATGCGTCAGATGCAAGAAGCGCAACGTTTGCGTGTGGAAGAACAAAAGAAAGTTGTGGCATTGAAAGAAGAGGCGAATCGATTGGCTATTTTGCGTCAAAAGCATATGGAAGAAGAGAAAAAGCATTTGGCCGAATTAAAACAAAAACAATTGGATTTAAAAAAACAACAGTTGTTGGAATCGCAAAAATTAGCTGAGCTAAAAAAGCAACAAGAAAAAGCACAAGCCTTAGCCAAAGCCAATGAGTTGGCTAAAAAACAACGTGAAGCAGCAGCGTTGGCAAGGCAAATAGACGAACGCAATGCACGAATGGCGGGTGAGGTCGATAAGTATAAGGCCTTAATCATTGGCGCGATTAGCCGACAATGGATTTTACCTGAAAATGCCAACAGAATGTTATCGAGTCAATTTCGTATTCGATTGGCACCCAATGGTTCGGTTTTAGACGTTGTTTTAACGCGTGGAAGTGGGGATGCGGTGTTGGATAGGTCTGCACAGGCTGCTATTTATAAAGCATCGCCATTACCGGTTCCTGCCGATCCAACGGCGTTTAATCTGTTTCGTAGCATCACCTTAACGGTTCGACCTGAAAATGCAAGAGGATAATATGAGGATAAGCAATTTTTTTGTGGGTGTTTTGAGTGTGTTGGCCAGTTTCGCTTATGGTTTGGACTTGGAGTTAACCCAAGGCATGAACATGGCTTTGCCGATTGGTATTGCGTCATTTGGCTCAACCATGGAATCGCTTGGTTTAACCGAAATTGTGGCGCATGATTTGAGTGTTTCTGGGCAATTTAAACTGGTTCCACCAGTTGATTACGGATTTTCTGGCCAAGAAGCCTTAAGTTTGTGGCGACAAAAGGGGGCTGATTCGGTGTTGTCTGGATCGGTTCAAAATCTTGGTGGCTCACAATATTCAGTGCGTTTTGAATTGATGGATGTGCCTTCTAAGGGCCGAGTGATATTGGCCAAAACCTATCAAGTGAATCGCACCCAACTGCGTGCACTTGCCCATCATATTAGTGATGAAGTGTATCAAAAACTAACGGGTGAGCGTGGGGTGTTTTCAACCAAGATAGCTTATATTCTGGTAATAAGACAAGGGGCTCAATCACAATA
>CAISSD010000144.1 GCA_903887975.1 uncultured Legionellaceae bacterium
CTAATGTGTTATTATAACGACCTAAATCAATAGGAGGCGTAGTAATGCAACCAATTAAAATCCGTGATCTCAAGAATATTTTTGATGTAACGCATGAATTTTATTATTCAGATAAATCAAAAGTAAACTTATTGGCTGATGTTAAAAATTTATTAGATAAAACAATGAATGCCTATGATGTTGAAAAAGTAGTTGATCTCTACTTAGAATACGCCAATCAAACTTCTGTTGCCTCTGGAAGTAACGTGGAAGGAATTTTTGAGCGCTATGTCCCATCAGAAAGACGTTACGAAACCAGCAATAATTATTTTTCTTACAATCCTTGGATTTGGACAACCAATAATAATTATGGCACAAGCAACAACCAACAAGGTTCCTCCAAACAACGATCATTGGAAGAAATTTTGGCTGAAATTGCGATTGGCGTCGGTGTTGTGATTCTGGGTGCTATCGCTGCGGTATCTTTTGGAAATTTAATGTCTGAGTTTGTCAATCATAGTGCTCGTATGTACCACAATGAAGGTTGGGTTGAAGGCGCGTTTTTAATGCTCGGTATGTGGGCAAGTTTTAGCATGGCTGCTTATGCGTTGTATGCATTGGCCGGCAATTTGCTGATGGCCACCATGACTGCAGCCGCATTTTCAAACCCTGCGGCTTGGGCGGCTGCGGTGATTGTTTTGGGTGCGGTGATTGCCACACCACTGGTGAATATGTTTGTACGCGAAGCGATTTATGGTGTGTTTGCCTTTTTTGATGGACAAAAATTGGTGGATAACGACAATCGGTTTCGAGCTTTAACGGCTGCAGAACTTGATAATCTGCCAAGCGATGTTGACCCTGATAGGATTCATGTTGCAACGTTGATGCTGTATAAAACGTTGAAACCAACTCAAGTACGTCAAGAATATGCGTTTTATGATTATAATTCAGAACCCATGAATGATGTGTTGGGTGGTGTACGAGCGATGAGAACGTTGAACAAGTCTTCTGATAAAGCCGTTTCGATTAAACAATTGGATGATACAGAGCAAGAAGTTTCGTTTTCGCTTAAAAAAGTTTATGCGGCTCAAAATGAAACGTTCTTTGGTAAGTCAGACGCATCATCTCAACCATCTGCGCCTGTTAATCCCGAGAATGCTTTTATTCCATTGGCAACCGCTGTGCCGATTTAGAATGTTCTTCATCAATAAAAAAATCCCCACTTTTGTGGGGATTTTTTTAATTCTATTTATGAAAGCACATCAAACCTCGAGTTTAGCCATTTTTTCCCAATCCGTTCGCCCTGAGCGTGCATAGCACGCGTAATGGACTGATCTTATTTTTGACGTTTTTTATTTGATTTATGAAAAACAAACATGTCATAATCTGGGCCTAAAATGAAGTCAAAAGACGGATATGATGTGCGCGTTTTGCATTTTTATAAAACCCATTACCCTGACACTGTTGGCGGCACGCAGCAAGTTATTCATCAAATCGCTTGTGCAGGTGTTTCGTTTGGGATTGTCACTCAAGTATTGTCATTATCAACCCAGGTCTCATCACCCTTGATCGAGCATCGAGATGGTTACAAAACACACCGTATCCCCACGACTTTTGAGTTGGCTTCCACACCTTTTTCTCTTCAAGCATTAAAATATTTTAAATCATTGGTCAACGAGGTGGATGTGGTTCATTATCATTACCCATGGCCATTTATGGATTTAATGCATTTGTTGGGATCTATTAAAAAACCAAGTATTGTGACCTATCATTCAGACATCATCCGACAAAATCATTTGTTGCGTTTGTATCAACCATTACAACGATATTTTTTGAATCGTGTTGATGTCATTGTTGCGACCTCGCCCAATTATTTAAAAACCAGTGAGACTTTGGCTGCTTATCAAGAGAAATCGGTTGTGATTCCCATTGGTTTGGATAAAGCGTCTTATCCCAAGCCGTCTTTGTCTTTGTTGCATCATTGGCAAGAGAAAATTAAGGGGCGATTTTTTTTGTTTGTTGGCGCACTGCGTTATTATAAAGGATTGCATATTTTGCTTCATGCGTTAAAAGAGCAATCTTATCCTGTGGTGATTGTGGGTTCGGGATACATCGAAACAGAGCTTAAAAACATAGCAGCGCAACTGGGTCTTGAAAATATTTATTTTTTAGGCACCATTCCCGATGAAGATAAAGTTGCTTTATTAACGCTTTGTTATGCCGTGGTGTTTCCTTCTCATTTGCGCTCAGAGGCATTTGGGGTGACTTTGCTAGAAGGGGCCATGTATGGTAAGCCCATGATTTCTTGTGATATTGGAACAGGGACCAGTTTTGTGAATCTTCATGAAGAAACGGGTTTGGTTGTGGCGCCTAATGATCCCAAAGCGTTTTCTGATGCCATGACATGGTTGTGGGAACACCCAGAGAGGGCCAAAGAAATGGGTGTGCGTGCAGAGCAGCGTTATTGGGCGCATTTCACAGCAAAACATATGGCGCAAGAATACGCGCGAATTTACCAACAAGTGATGGGGTAAATACACGATGGAACATCAAGCCTTTAAAATTTTGATGGAGTTGCGATCTTGTTTTTCAGGTTATTCAGGCATTGCACAAGAAACACGATTGTTGTTTTCGGCTTTTCTTGATGATCCCACAATAAAGACCTATGGCTTGTTGAATCAACCAGGATTTCAAAAATCGTTTAAAAATTCATACAAAAGCGAAGCACATCAAAAAATCAAAACGACATCACAATTTATTGTTTCTTATTTAGCAGAATCTTCCGCGTCATCGCGTGTGTATCGATTTTTATCGTCCATGCATGCTCGCATGGGGGTTTCTTTAGACATCCTGTGTCTTTTAAGTAAGCGATTTGTTCAATCTTCATTGTCAATTGGTTCTTTGGATGTTGAGCGATTTGAGCATTTTATTTGGGAATCTTTGTTTGCAAATACCCTGCCCATACAAGATTTTAAAAAAATAACCACCGCATCGTATTGCACGTTGCAATACCCAACCGGATCCCTGCATTTTTGTGGACTTTTGGGAGGATATGCCAAACTGGATACTTCAGCGTTTGATGTGTTTTTGACACAGACGCCATTTCCCGGGCAAGTTTCTCCCAATACAACACTTGTGGTCCGCTACCATGATGCGATCCCTTTGTTTGCACCGCATTTATTTCCGCACCGTAAGGTGCATTTTGCAGCACATTACCATACATTAAAAAATAATGCCCAGCGCGGGATTTTTGTCTGTTCCAGTCAGGCAACACGTTGTGATTTATTGCATGTTTTTCCTGAGTTAGAATCACGTGCAGTGGTGA
>CAISSD010000145.1 GCA_903887975.1 uncultured Legionellaceae bacterium
CCGATTCGATTGTTTTTGATGCCTGTGCTTTTGTGAGTCAAATTGGTCGATTGCCATTACCAGTGGCATCTCATCCCGGCTTTTTAGTCAATCGCGTCTTAACCCCGTATCTTTTAGAAGCCATGGTGATGCTTGATGAGGGAATCAAGATGGAAGTCATTGATGAGGCGGCCAAATCTTTTGGGATGATGATGGGACCAGTGGAGCTTGCAGACACGGTGGGGCTTGATGTTTGTTTGGCGGTGGCCAACAATTTGACCGATCATTTTGGTGGTGAAGTGCCGCCTCGTCTTTGTAAAATGGTTGAAGCAGGTACTTTGGGACGTAAAACAGGAGCAGGTTTTTATCGCTATCGCCATAACAAACCCATCAAAGGCAAATTGCCCAAGAACGTTGATTTGGCACCTTTATCGAATCGTTTGATTGAGCGTATGGTTGCTGAGTCTGAATTATGTTTGAACGAAGGGGTGGTTCATGATGCGGATTTATTGGATGCTGGGATGATTTTTGCAACAGGTTTCGCGCCTTTTAGGGGTGGGCCGTTGCATTGTAAAAACGATTTTTAATATGACAGAAAAGATGTGCGTTTATACTTCTATCATTGGTGATTATGAAGTATTGAATGAATTGCCTGATGATTTTGATAGAACAGTTACGCCTATTTGTTTTACGGATAATCCAGATTTAACAAGCGACACCTGGGAATTGCGGGTTGTTAAGCCTCTATTCCCTATGGATTCTGTTCGTAGTCAAAGGCATATTAAAATTTTAGCGCATGAGTATGTGTCAGAATTCACCGCTTCATTGTACATTGACAATACACTAAGGCTGGATGCGCCAGAAGGAGCCACCATCACCCAAATGTTGCAAAAAGCCAATATTGCTGTGATGCAACATAGTTTTAGAGAGAGCGTGTATGATGAATTTTGTGTGGTTGCAGAAGCAGGATTGGACGATGCTGCTCGAATTTTTGAGCAGCTGAATCATTATCAGTTAATTTATCCAGCGCTGCTGATGCAAAGACCTTTTTCTACGGGGTTCATGTTTAGAAGACATCATGAACCTACCATAAAAAAAATGATGAACATATGGTTTCACCATGTTAATCGCTACTCACGGCGAGACCAGCTTTCATTTAATATTGCTGTTCATGAATGTCGAGATGATCCCAAAGCACAGGTGTATCCAATCGAAGTGGATAATTTCAAATCTGTTTTTCACACCCAAATTGGAAGTCTTAGGCGTACAGAAAAACGCAAAAAAAATTGGTTGATGTCCGGTGCGCCGACGCGATTTGAGTTGGAGCGGTTGCAAAAACAAGTTTATTACTTCGAAGAAAAAACACAGCAGCTGGGGATGCTTCAACAAGAGCTGGATCGGAAAAAGATAGATAGTGAAGAAAAGGTACAGCTTTTAGGTGTGTTGCAACAGGAATTGGAACAACAAAAAATCAATAATGAAGACAAAGCACAGCAGTTATACCAGTTGCAACAAGAATATGAAAAACAAAGCATCAATAATTTCGGGTCAAAATTGTTGTTTAAAGAGATTTTCACGCGGGGTTTACGTCGATTATCTATTTTTTAGTTGTCCTGAGCTATTTATTGCCTCAACGTGTTTTTTAATGTAAAATTAGTGCAGATTGTTCTTTATTCGTGAATTTGTTGATGCTTTACATGGTGCTTTATTTTTCCACATTATTTGCCATTACAAAATCTACGCTTTACGCACTTGAATTAAATCAGTTTATAAAAGATTTTATTGCCAATTCCAGGCAATTTGAAGATCTTTACCTATTGTTAAATATTGATTTAAAAATACCTGAGCTTTGTGATGATGTTGAAGCCCAATGTCTGACCCACTTTCGTGATCCAACAATATTTGCGCCTCTTATGAATGCATATTTTAGTGATTCGTCTCAATATTTTATTAAAGACAACGACCCTATTGAGATCGTGCGCATCAAAACCATGCTGAATCGTCTTCAGGCTGTTCGAAGGTCTTTCTTGTATTTAGAGCAGTTGTGCGAACAGGCAAAAGATTTAGATGCAAACACTTGGATGAACATCATTTGTCAAATCGGGCATACGTGTATGACTTTACTTTCGGATTTGAATACACCAAGTGGTTTGTATGCGCCCATGGGGACTTTGATGATGGAAAAGTTGAGGCCGATAAAAACAGGATTAACGCTTGTTACACATTCGGTGAAGCCATATTTGTTGCAAGAAAGCGCATCAACCGTTGTTTTTGATGGTACCGTTTCAGAGCATGAAGGTTTTCGATGCTTAAGTGCACTGGTTTTTCATTTGCCGAATTATATAAACACCTTGCATCAATGGCTTGATGCCGATGTATGTGTTGATAAAACAAGGCATGCTGCGCATCAAATAGAAAATCTTGCCCATGATTTAGAATATTTATTAGGCCATGTGGCTGTGGGCAAAAAAATCCCCGCATTCATTAAAACCTCGAACGTATTGATGTC
>CAISSD010000146.1 GCA_903887975.1 uncultured Legionellaceae bacterium
GAAAAAATCAAAAACATCATCGCAAAAAAAAAATAAAAAATATTAATCCACATCTTCTAAGATCCAAAAAAATAATGCATGGATCCATAAAAAATAGGCAAGGCGGCCATCAAACTATCAATTCTATCTAAAAAACCACCATGACCGGGTATCAAAGCGCCCGTATCCTTCAAATGCTCACGGCGCTTTAACATGCTGATGAATAAATCGCCCAAGATTGCCGAGCACAGCGTCAATAAGGCCACCATCAACCAATAAACCCATGAATGAACATCAAAACAATAGAATCCAATCATGGTAACCAATAAGCCAGAAAACAAACCACCCATTGCACCTTCTATGGTTTTCCCTGGACTCACCAAAGGAATCAGGCGATGTTTACCCCATTGCTTGCCAACAAGATAAGCACCCACATCAATGGCCCATACCAAACAAAAAACATAAATCAACAACGAAGGGCCTTGTTTTAGAGTGTAAATTGCCCACAATGATTGCAACATCAATGGCAAAAAGAACAAACCAAAGCCAAACACCACCAAGGGAAAGCCCCATAACGATTGCGATCGTGGAAAGTATACGACGGCCAGAAACAAAATAAACCAACTTGTAAAACTCAACCAACCAAGAACCAATCCATGCCCTAATCCCGCAATCATCAGTAACAAAAACAAAAACAGCAATCGAGTCCATAACGTTTTAAGAGGAATCAATGCGGTCCATTCCCAACCTGCCAAAGCAACCAGCACCAAACTAAGACCTGCTAAAAATTGGGTGTTCGCATAAAAAATAGCCACCAATACCAGTGGGACCAAAACCAAGGTGCTGGCAACCCTCAATTGAAAAGCACGCTCCTTAAACATGGTTCAATTCCTTCAGCTGATCGGATGTTTTGCCATAACGACGCTCACGAAGCGTATAAAAATCCAATGCTTTTTGAAATTCTGTTTCATTGAAATCAGGCCAAAGAACCTCGGTAAAATACAACTCGGTAAACGACAGTTGCCATAAAAAAAAGTTACTTAATCGTTGTTCGCCACTGGTTCTAATCAATAAATCAGGCGCGGGTAAATCATGCGTGGCCAAACGCGCATTAAAGTTTTGTTCATCAATCTGATGAACTTTTAACAGACCTTGCTCGACCTCTACAGCCAAACAACGCGCTGCTTGAATGATGTCCCATTGACCACTGTAATTCATCGCCATATTCAAAACCAGTCGATCATTATGTTGTGTTAAATCTTCGGACACTTGCATTTGTGCACGCAATTCTTGAGAAAATTTCAAACGATCACCAATAAACTTTAAGCGAACGCCCTGTTGATGCAACGCATCAATTTCTTTTTCCAAGGCCTGTAAAAATAAGCTCATTAAAAATTCCACTTCGTGAGAAGGTCTGGCCCAATTTTCACAACTAAATGCAAACAAACTCAAAACAGGAATGTCACGCGCCAAACAACACCGTATAATGTCCTTCACCACATGAACACCAACACGATGCCCCTCAATGCGCATTAAACCTTGGCGTTGCGCCCAACGACCATTTCCATCCATCACGATTGCCACATGTCGTAGATTTTTTTTACTCAACCCACTTCTTCCTTTTTGAAAAATGGCCTATAGTCTAAACCTTTTAATTCTAAAAATTAAGTGAAATTAAATGAATCCTTTTGTATTGATGATTTTAGATGGCTGGGGTTTTCGCGAAGCCTCCGAGCACAACGCCATTGCCAAAGCGAAAACGCCTCATTGGGATCATTGGTGGGCTACCAAACCTCATTGTCTATTAGATGCTTCTGGAGCAACCGTTGGCTTGCCTGAAAACCAAATGGGCAACTCAGAAGTAGGCCACATGCATATTGGATCAGGACGTCGAATCGAACAAGATTTGACCCAAATCAATCACGCCATCATTGATGGGACATTTGATACCAATCCTATTTTTCTCAATATTTTTAAACAATTAACCCAAGACAATCAATCGCTTCACATCATGGGACTTTTATCTCCTGGTGGGGTACACAGTCATGAAGAACATTTATTTGCTTTGTTAAAACTTGCACATCGTCAACATTTTAACTCGATTCATTTGCATCTTTTTTTAGATGGCCGTGACACACCGCCTCAAAGTGCAAAAGAGAGCTTAATACGTTTGAATGAAATTTTAGTTACGCATCCTGTGGCCACCATCACGAGCATGACAGGACGTTTTTATGCGATGGACAGGGATAAACGTTGGGAGCGAATTAAACCCGTTTATGATTTGCTTACCCAAGGCGATGGCACGGATGTTTTTGAGAACGTCATGGACGCATTGGAATATTTTTATCAACAAGGCATTTTTGACGAATTTATCCCCCCAACACGAATTGGCGTAAAACATCCCATAAAAACCAATGACGCCCTATTGTTTTTTAACTTTCGCGCCGACAGGGCTCGACAATTAACTCAAGCGTTTATGGATCCGGCATTCAGTGGCTTTCAGCGCCTTAAAACGATACAACCCAGAGCGTTCATCACCATGACACCTTATGATGATACAAAATCCACCCTCGTTGCATTTCCAAACACGGAAATCAATAACACACTCGGCGAGATTTTGTCAAAGCAAGGGTTACGACAATTAAGAATTGCTGAAACAGAAAAATATGCTCATGTTACTTTTTTCTTTAATGGTGGTAAAGAAACGCCTTTTTGCAATGAAACACGTTGCATGATCCCATCCCCCCCTGTTTTAACGTATGACAAACAACCCGAGATGAGTGCAAAGCAGCTGACAGAAGCAATCTGTCATGCACTAAAAAATAAAACCCATGATGTCATCATCTGTAACTTTGCCAATGCCGACATGGTCGGCCATACGGGAAATCTTGATGCAACCATCAAAGCGATTGAATGTCTAGATAAGGCCATGGCCAGTGTTTGGGAAGTACTCCAACAACAAGGTGGCCATTTATTAATTACCGCGGATCATGGCAATGCAGAATCCATGTTTGACGATGCCACGCAACAACCCCATACAGCCCACACCAATAATCTTGTCCCTTGTCTTTTTTTGGGTGAAGGTTGGCATTTTAACCGGCAACAAGGCGCGCTCCAGGATATTGCACCCACTATTTTATCCGTATTGGGCATCAATCCACCCAAAGAAATGACTGGAACAACTTTATTGGAGCCTAATCATGAATAAAAATTTATTTTATGTGCTCTTGGTGATGGCCCCCTTAACCCACGCCATCACCAACACACAAACCCAACATCAACTTCAACAAATCACAGCACGCATTCAAAAAGAAGAACATGTCATCAATGACATGAATCAACAAAAAAATAAATGTGCAGAACATTTAAAATCCATCGCAGACAACATGAATCAACATGAAAAAAATTTACAAGCACTAAAAAATAAACAAGCCCAACAACAAGAAAAAATGAAACACATTGAAACCAGCCTCGCTATTTTGACGCAACAAAAAATTCAATTAAAGCAACGTTGGTCACAACATCTGGTATCACGATACAAATTGGGTCAAAACACCCCGATAAAATGGCTATTGGGCCAAAACACAACCATATCCAATGAGCGCTTGACCACGTATTTTCACACCATTCTAAAAGCAGACCAAATGGCCTTTGATGATTGGGCCAAGGTGCATGATGAAATCATTCAAAACCAAAACCAGCAAGAGCAACTTTTGGCCGAACTAAAACAACTAGAACAACCATTACAATTTGAGATGTTGGCGTTTGCACAAAGCAAACAAAAACATTTAGACTGCATTCAATCACTAAATAAAATCATAAAAATCAAAGAAAAAACGCTTGCTTTTGATAAAAAAAATCAATATGAATTAACCCAATTGCTTCAAAAACTTAGCCAACAATCGGTGCAACAAGTGCATTATCCTTTGGTTTTGATGTCGCGTAAAATGCCCAAACCCATCAACAATACGCATGAGGGTTATCAAAAAATCAATCAAGGTATTATTTTTTATGCCCCAGAAGGCGAGGCAGTGACTGCTGTATTGCCCGGGAAAGTATTATTCAGTCAATGGCTTAAAGGATATGGTCATTTGTTAATTTTGGATCATGGTCGAGGCACCATGAGCCTTTATGGTCATAACCAAGTGTTGTACAAAAAAGTCGGCGATTATGTGCGACAAGGCGAAAAAATTGCATCCGTTGGTCATACCGGTGGCATTTCGAAAAATGGTCTATACTTCGAAATAAGGCGGCAAGGAAAAGCAGTTCCTCCGTTAAGGTGGTTGGCATAAAACAATAAAAATAACGGGAGAATTCCATGTTTAAAAAAAGCTTTGAATTCGGCACCTTCGCCACACTCATGACCGTCAACTTATTCTGTGCAACACCCTCATGGTCACAAAATAGCGAAGAACAATCTGCGACTTCGGCTGAAAATGCAGCACAAATTCCAATGGAAGATGTGCAACGATTTTCAATTGCTCTGGGACTCATTAAACAGTATTACATCAAATCCGCTAAAGATGATGCATTATTTGACAATGCCATTCGTGGCATGTTGAGTGGGCTTGATCCTCATTCTGGCTATTTAAATGAAGAGGACTTTAAAGAATTACAAGCATCAACCAATGGCGAATTTGCAGGCCTTGGCATGGAAGTTACCATGGAAGATGGTGTGATTAAAGTCATCACGCCTTTGGTCGACTCACCTGCTGCAAAAGCGGGTATTAAAACGGGCGACTACATCATCAAACTTGATACGAAAGTGGTGCAGGGTCTTGATCTAAAACAAGCCGTTAATTTGATGCGTGGAACGCCTGGGAGCAGCATTTCATTAACCATTTTACGCAAAGGCGAAAAAGCACCGCTCGTATTTAATGTCGAGCGTCAAAACATAGCGGTACAAAGTGTTAAAAGTAAATTATTAGACAACCAATATGGTTATGTTCGGTTGGCTCAATTTCAAGCATCCACCGACAAAGATATGGAAAAAGCCATTAAA
>CAISSD010000147.1 GCA_903887975.1 uncultured Legionellaceae bacterium
ACCTGTTTTGGTGACTGATGCGATGATGGTTTCTATGTCCAATGGTTTGATGCTGGCAACATCAATCACATCACAGGTTATGCCTTCATCACGCAATTGTTTTGCGGCCTGCAATGTTTCATGAATACTGGCACCCCAGCTGATGAGGGTTAAATCTTCGCCTTGTTGTAGGGTAAAACAACGACCCAAAGGGAGCGCGATGCCGTCATCAAGAACAGGTTGTTTTTTAAGACGATAAATGCGTTTTGGTTCTAAAAAAAGCACCGGATCAGGATTTCGAATGGCTGCCAGTAAAAGGCCATAAGCACGTTTGGGTGAAGAAGGAATCACAACCTGTAGTCCAGGAATATGCGCAAACAAAGCTTCAGTGCTCTCAGAATGATGTTCTGGTGCTCGAATACCGCCACCAAAAGGTGCACGAAATACCAAGGGGCAATGTAATCGTCCTCGAGTCCGGTTGCGCATGCGCGCGGCATGACTAATGATTTGATTCATGGCTGGGTAAATAAAACCCATGAATTGAAATTCCGCCACAGGTTTTAGGCCTTGCGTGGACATGCCAATGGCAAGCCCTGCAATCATCGACTCAGCCAATGGGGTGTCAAACACGCGACGACTGCCAAAACGCTCCTGAAGACCGGCTGTTGCGCGAAATACACCGCCATTTTTGCCAACATCTTCACCAAAAATGACAACGTTATCATCATGCGCCAATTCATACGCTAAGGCTTGGTTAACGGCTTCGACCAAAGTTACATCAGGCATGAAATGCTTCCTCCATCAACATGGTTCGCTGTTCGATTAAATCATCAGGCAGTTTGGCGTAGAGATAATCAAACATCGTATTGGGTTCTTGAGGTCGCGTTTGTAAAAATGTCTCGACCTCTCGTTGTATTAATGCCAAACATTCATGCTCGATGCGCGTATGCAGTGACGCATTTAAAATTTGTTGTTGTTCGAGATGGATTTTAAAACGATGCAAGGGTTCGTTAAGATGGGCGGCTTCAACATCAATTTTTGGTTGATAGCGGGTGGCATCATCGGCGGTGGTGTGATCAGACAACCGATAGGATACGGCTTCAATGAGGGTTGGCCCCTGACCATTTCTTGCTTTTTCAATACATTCTTTAAATACTTGAGTCAATGCAAAGATGTCATTGCCATCCACTTGAATGCCTTCAAAACCTGCAGCAATTGCTTTTTGTGCTAAGGTTTGTGTTTTTGTTTGTTGATGAAGTGGTACAGAAATGGCCCATTGATTGTTGTTGATGACAAAAACCAAAGGTAAATTCCAAAGGCCTGCAACGTTGATGGCTTCATAAAAATCGCCTTCAGACGTTCCACCATCACCAATGGAAACCACGGCAACACGTGGCTCTTGGCGGTATTGTAATGCAAAAGCAATCCCTGCTGCGTGTAAACATTGCGACGCAATGGGAACACAAATGGGGAGATCTTCTGCGTTATTGGCATAGGCACTACCTCGCTCATCACCACCCCAAAATTGAAGCAACTCAGAAATGCGCACACCACGCTGCAATTGTGTTGCATAATCTCGGTAGTAAGGGATAAAAACATCATCATCGTTCATGGCATAGCCCAAAGCCGTGCCAATGGCTTCTTGACCATAAATGGGTGCGTAGGTTCCAATTTTACCGGTGCGTTGTAAGGCAATGGCTTTTTTATCGAATAATCTTGTGAGCAACATGGTTTGATAAAGTTTTAACAGTGTTTTTGGATCGTTGGTCCATTCAGGCAGCAGATTTTTGATTTGCCCATGCTGATTTAGATGTTGCACATAAGCAATCTCAAATTGAGCAATGGTTTGAGACACGATGTTGACCTTATCGATGGTTTTTATTGCCCATAGGATACCGATTAATTGATTAAAACAACAGTATTAAAATGAATGTCGTCGTTGATAAGGGTGGGGCTCGTCTTCGAAAGTGCAGATTTCATTGTTTTGAGGTTTGGTGATGAGCGTATTGATTTGTGCTGCAATTTGGTTTAATTCTTGGCTAAAGCCTATGCTTGGTCTTGTGCTGTCTAAATAATATGGATGCTGAACATAACGCATTTCGTCAGAAGGATTGTTGGACATTGGTTCGTTGGTTATGGGATCTTTGGGCGCAATTCTAAGCCATGCTTCAAAAGACGCCTTGTCATAAACCGTACTTTTTGTTGCAATACCTTTAACCATTTTAAACACAATAATTTTGTCTTCTGGGGATGGTTGTTCAGCTTTAATGCAGCATACGCCCTCATCTAAATATTTTTTTAAAGTTTCGTATTTGTAACACAAAGCCGTAACCCTAAAATCCTTATGGTTTTTAAGCAATCCTAGCGTTTCTTTGGATAATGGTTGATGATGGTGGATGATATTGTATTGTTCAACTTCAGTCAGTTTTAGTTCGTCGAGCGTCATGATTGATTTTTACTTTTGAACGTTAAGCCACAAGGCGAGCAAATCGTAACAAAATTTTTCATCACAGACAATCACACATAAAAAAATTTGCAAAAAGAGTTTAATGCAGGGATGATGAGCTTTATTCGTGTTGATTGTATCAAAGGTGTTGTTTATGTTTTATAGAATGTGTTTGGTTTTTTTAGGTATGATGGGTTGTTCGATGGTTTTGTTTGCGGATGATGCTTTGTTAAAACGCGCTGATGCGCAACAATTTATCAAAGCCATGGTTCGTGAGCATCAATTTGATCGAAAACAATTACAATATATTTTGAAAGAGGCAAAATTTCAGCCGCAAATTATTGAATCCATGGAAAAACCCTATGAAAAAAAAACCTGGGATCAATACAAAGCTTTGTTTTTAACGCCACAAAGAGTTGCTGCTGGGGTTGATTTTTGGCGGCAAAACAGGCAGGTTTTAGCCCGTACCGAAGAGCAGTATGGTGTTCCTGCTTCGATGATTGTGGCCATAGTCGGTGTTGAAACGTTATATGGCAAAAATCAAGGACATTATCGTGTTTTGGATGCGCTAACAACACTGGCGTTTTATTACCCCAAACGGTCAGCATTTTTTACCAAAGAATTAAAAGAATATTTATTGTTGTGTCGCGAAAATCATGTTTCTGCGACTTATTATTTGGGTTCTTATGCAGGAGCCATCGGAAAACCACAGTTTATGCCGAGTAGTTATCGGTTTTATGCAGTGGATTATAGTGGCAATGGACACACAGATTTAATGCATGAAGACCAAGATGTGATTGCCAGTGTTGCCAATTATTTTCATCAACATGGTTGGCACATGCATGATGCAGTGGTTCAACCATTAAGTTTCAATTCCAGGCAAATAAGTTCACTACAAACCAATACCAAAAATCCCAATTATACCTACAAGCATTTGGTTCATATGGGCCTTAAAAGCACGGAACCTGTGGTGCATGGTGTTGATAAAGTCGGCGTAATTGAATTGATGACCCCCAAAGGACAAGAGTATTGGTTGGCGCACCCTAATTTTTATGTGATTACCCGTTACAATACCAGTCCACAATATGCTTTGGTGGTGTATTTGCTGGCACAAGAACTAAGGCAGCATTATCATGCCACAACCTAAACCCATGAGTATGTTGTGATGAGCACCTGTTTTTTGTTCATTAAAGAATATCCATCAGAATGTGTTTCGTGTGTTCGCGCTTCTGAAACAAAAGAGCCGCTGTTGGTTGAAACATTGGCATGGACTGAGATTGCCGCTTGGCAAAAAACAGATAAAACCATGATTGTGTTGACTGCAGAGCGATGTGGTCTTTTTGATGTGGCTTTACCCAAGCTTTCGATGGCAAAATTACGTGCTGCCATCCCTTATGCTTTAGAAGAAAAAGTGGCGCAAAATGTTTCTGAGATGCATTTTGCATTGGACGATTCAGCAAAAGCCTCACGATTGGTGGTTGCCATTGATGCATCTTGGTTCAGGATGCTTATTGATGCATTACACGCAGCCAACATTCAATTTGAGGGCGTGACGTTGGATTGGTTTGCATTAAAAACAAACGAGGCGTGTTTGACCAAGACCAGTTTTTTGGTTCATGATGAAGATTTTAAGGGTGCATTAAGTATTGATGCGCTTGATGTGTATTTCAAGCGATGTGCTGAAAAACCGACGATTTATGCATTTAAAAACAGTATGGCTGTGGATTCAAATTTACCTGTGGTTCGGATTCAAGTGAATGATGAGGCTTGGATTGCAGAGCGTTTGCAGGAGCATCCTTGGATTAATCTTTGCCAAGGCGTTTTTGCACCACGACATCAAAAACAAACGTGGATTTTTGGTCCTTATTTGAGTGCTTTATTGTTGGGGTGTGTGTTGTTGTTGCTGGTGGTGAATCCATTGATTCAAATTCATGGGTTAAATCGACAGCTTTTGGTGTTGGACAAAGAAATTGCCACAATTTATAAAGATTTTTTCCCAAAAGCCACAGAAGTTTTACAACCTGAACTGCAAATCAAGCAATGGATTCGTCAACACGCGGGTGCTGATGAAGATTCTTTTTGGCATGTTTTAAATCAGTTGGCGCATGTCATTGAGTTAAAGACCATGACCATTAAAAAATTAAATTTTAATGACCAGGTTTTTCTTGTTTCATTGGATGCTCAGTCGTTTGAGGTGTTGAATAAGTTACAACAAGATTTGAAAAAAGCAGGGCTAGTGGTGAAACAAATTCAAGCCAAGTTACAACATGGGCAGGTGGTGGCGACATTGGAGTTGCGTGATGAAACTTGATTGGCGCTCCATGTGGCAAAAATTAAGCAGTCGAGAGCGTTGGATGCTGGTCGGCGTTGGCGTCATTTGTTTTTTGGTTTTATTTTATGAGGGGGTTTATGGTCCTTTGATGCAAAAGCTCAATCATCAAAAGCAACAATTGTTGATTCATCAACAGTCCTTGGCATGGCTGCAACAAGTGCATTATTTAGCGAAAAGTCCGAAAAACATTCAAAAAATACCGCCCAATGATGTATTGACGGTGTTGGCCAAGCAGTTGAATGCGTCTTCATTCAAACCTTTTCCATATCAATTGGATCAAACCGAGCAAGGTGATGTTCAATTGTCGTTTGAGAACATTGCTTATGGCTTGTGTATGGAATGGCTTTGGGCTTTAACACAACATTATGTCCTAAACATTAAGCAACTAGACATGCAACAAACCAAAACACCAGGCGTTATTAACGTTCGAATGGTGCTGCATTTTTCTTAAAATTTAATCTTGAACCGTTTTCCAAGTCACGATGCTTGCTTGGTGTTGTAAATCTTCTGGTAATTCATGCAGTGCTTTTGCTGCGGCTTCAGCACTTTGGTAGCTACCATACAAACCTTTGTAGTACGCTTTGTGTTGGTGTTCATATTTAATCTCAGCCATACGTGCTTTTTTGGGTGCTTGAGACAATGTTTTGGCAACATCTAAAGCGTGGCTGCTGTTTGCCAGCTCGAGTGTGTAACCGTTCGGATCTTGTTGGCTTATCCAGAATGAATCCATGTCTTTGGCGGGTGTTGGGGTTTGTGTTGGCGTATTATTCTGGATCATGGTTTTTGACTGAACTTCGGTTATGGGCATATCTTGCATCGTTGAGTAACTGGAATAACTGGTGTTTTCGTAACTTTCCGGATAAAGTTGAGAAGGATTGGTGGTGTTCATGCCACTATAGGGGCTATAAGATGCTGGCATCATTGATGAGCCATTCCAGGTCGCGCATGAAGCAATTAAAATGGATGATGAGGCCATAATAAGGGTTTTGATGATTGGGTGCATGATGGCTCCTTGTGAAGCGTATTCTTTTAGGTATTATCTGCCGTATTGAAATAAACTTGAGGTTTTTTTATGTGGACCAATCGATTGTCGGGACAAGATCACCAACGGGGTAGTCAAGATCATCGTGATCCCTACGAGCGCGATCGAACGCGTGTGATTCATTGCCCGGCCTTTCGCCGTTTACAACGTAAAACACAAATTTTAGGCACGGATGAAGGTGATTTTCATCGCACGCGCTTGACCCATTCGTTGGAGGTGGCCTCCATTGGCTCAAGTATTGTGCGTTATTTGTCAATGAGCTCAAAAATTCGTGATTGGTCTGGTTTGTTGCCCACTCAAGATTTAATCAATGTGATTTGCTTGTTGCATGATATTGGTCATCCACCCTTTGGCCATGGTGGTGAAGTCGCTTTGAATTTTAAAATGAGGAAATTTGGTGGTTTTGAAGGCAATGCACAGACTTTGCGCTTGCTCACGCATTTGGAAAACAGCTATGGTCCTTATGGACTGGATTTGACTCGGCGTGCGTTGCTTGGGATTTTGAAATATCCCGTTTCACGCAGTCAGGTGGTGGCCAAAGTCATGCCTGATCTTGTTGAAACCATGAACAGCACCATTCGAATTAATGATTGGATTCCACCAAAATCTTATTTTGATTGTGATGAATCTTATGTGGCGTGGATTTTAGAGCCACTTTCACCGTCTGATCGGCAATTGTTTCAATCTTTATCTGTGAAGCCTCAAAAACACCAACATGGCAAAAGTGCTTATCACGGATTTGATTGCTCCATTATGGATATTGCCGATGATATTGCTTATGGTGTGCATGATTTAGAGGATGCGATTCATTTGCGATTGATTCAGCGTGCACAGCTGGATACGGGCGAATTTCGTCAGTTGTTGGTGGATGCACGCTTGTTGTCGAATCCTGAAGTGCTTTTGGATGCTTTGTTTGATGATGCCATTGATGTGCGTAAAAAAGCCATTGGTGAAATGGTGAATTATTTAATCACTGCAACAGAAGTAAGTTTGGTGCATGATGACTTTCAAAATCAAATGTTGAAATACAACGTGACCTTGCTACCAGAAGCCAAGGCATTGTTGGCTTACTTGGTGCAATGCGTTTATCGTTTTGTGATTGACTCTCAAGAAGCACGAACTTTTGAATATGGTGGGCAAACGGTGGTGCTGCGTTTGTTTGAGGCGTTGAGTTCAAATCCGGCCAGTTTATTGGATCATAAAAATCGACTGTTGTTTGAAAGGGCCATACAGAACGATGAAGCCAGTGGTATGCGTGTGATTTGTGACTACATTGCCAACATGACGGATGAATATGCTTATCGCATGCACGAACGTTTGTTTGGGTTTAATACCCGAACCATATTCGAAAGGCTTTAGAATAAGATAACCCTAAGCCTTTGGCGTCCCCAAGGGGATTCGAACCCCTGTTATCGCCGTGAAAGGGCGGTGTCCTAGGCCTCTAGACGATGGGGACCTGGATCTATATGTTGAATCAAAAAACGCCTAAAATGGCGTCCCCAAGGGGATTCGAACCCCTGTTATCGCCGTGAAAGGGCGGTGTCCTAGGCCTCTAGACGATGGGGACATGGTGGAGCTAGGCGGGATCGAACCGCCGACCTCTTGCATGCCATGCAAGCGCTCTCCCAGCTGAGCTATAACCCCACAAGGAGAGCTGAATTCTAAATGAGCACAGTCTCTTCTGTCAAGAAATTTGTTGTGGCACAACTTTGTTTGACAACATATTGATAAAGTTCATGGGCATTAGGCCCTAAAGGCATGAGAAGTTGGTTGATGCTTTTGAGCTGATTTTGTATTTTTAAATGTAATAAAGATTGCGTTTGGACATCAACATAAGTCATTTTACCATTGGCGGTGTCTGAAGAGCGGCCTTTACCAAGGCTATTGCTGGTGTCAAATCGATCCAAATAATCATCGATCATTTGAAAAGTTAATCCAAATACATCACCAAATTCGGTTAAAGCCTGTGCGATTGAGGCCGAGGCTTCAGTGGCACTTAATACCATATTGATGCATGCGGTAATTAATCGTCCTGTTTTCAGTTGATGAATGTGCCTGATGTCTTCTTCTTGGATGTGTTCATTGGTTAATTGCGATAAATCAAGACTTTGCCCACTGATCATGCCTTGTACCCCAATGGCCTTGGTAAGCTCCGTGGTGATGCGAATCACGCGCTCAGGCGTTATTAAAAGTGACAGTTTGGTTAACAACAACTCAAACGCTAAGGCTTGCATGCCATCACCAACCAAAATGGCAGTGGCTTCATTAAATGCTTTGTGACAACTTGGTTTGCCTCGGCGGAAATCATCATCATCCATGGCGGGTAAATCATCATGGATCAACGAATAACCGTGTATGAGTTCAATGGCCTCGGCAATGACATCCAAAACAGCTGTAGGAATGTCCAACAAAGTTCCGGTTAAGTAAACCAGCATGGGTCGCACGCGTTTTCCGCCTGGAAATAAAGCATACATCATGGCTTTTTTGATTTGCTCACACGGGATCTTTAAGTCCTCGATGGTGTGATGAAAGATGGTTTCAAAATGTTGTTGGTGTTGCTCAATGGATTTATTCATCAATGGAACCAGAAAGGGGCGCGCTTTTGTTGAGTTTGGCAATGGTTTTTTCAGCGTCGGTTAATAATTTTTGGCACGTTCGTGCAAGTGCTATGCCTTTTTCATATTCTTTTAGGGCGTCTTCCAACGCCAGATCACCTTGTTCAAGATGTTTGACAATGGTTTCTAGTGCTTTTAGTGATGGTTCCAAATGGATTGTTTCGGTCATGGATGTTATCCTCAGTCAATCGCTGAATTATAACGTGTTTTTGTGGCTTAAAGGAACCCAATTCATCATGAAAATCAAAGTTCGATTTGTCTGCCAACAATGTGCGGCTGTTTTTTCCCAATGGGCTGGACAATGCATCCAATGCCAGGCGTGGAATACCATCACTGAGGAGCAAGGACGTTTGGTGAGCCATAAAACATTGGTTGGAAATTACGCCAATGAACGCTCCAGTGTTATGGCGCTTCAGTCGGTCACGATGGTTGATGATGTGCGTATGGATTGTGGTTTGTCCGAATTGAATCGTGTTTTGGGTGGTGGTTTGGTCGAGGGATCGGTGGTGTTGATTGGGGGTGATCCGGGTATTGGAAAATCAACCGTGTTGCTGCAAACCTTGGCGCATTTATCGTTACATCAATCCGTTCTTTATGTCACAGGAGAGGAGTCATTACAGCAAGTTGCCATGCGTGCCAAGCGATTAATGCTTCCTTTGGACGGATTGCGGCTTTTGGCTGAAACTCATGTAGAGACAATTTTATCGCATGCACAAAAAGAACGCCCGAAAGTGATGGTGATTGATTCGATACAAACCATTTTTACCGAGACCATTGCGTCTGCTCCTGGTGGCGTTAGCCAGGTTCGAGAGGCGGCTGCACAGTTGGTGCGGTTTGCCAAATCCACCCAAACCGCGGTTTTTTTAGTGGGTCATGTGACCAAAGAGGGGGCCTTGGCAGGACCTCGGGTATTGGAGCATATGGTGGATTGTGTGTTGTATTTTGAAGGGCAAAATGACAGTCGATTTCGAGTGATTCGTGCCATTAAAAATCGGTTTGGTGCGGTGAATGAATTGGGTGTATTTGCCATGACAGATCGGGGTTTAAAGGAAGTTGTTAATCCGTCAGCGATTTTTTTATCGCGCCAACCAGAGCCAACCCCAGGCAGTGCCATTATGGTGACCTGGGAAGGAACGCGCTCCATGTTGGTTGAAATTCAAGCTCTGGTGGATGAGGCTCATGGTCAACAACCAAGGCGCATGACCGCGGGACTTGATGCAACACGGTTGTCAATTTTATTGGCGGTGTTGCATCGGCATGGGGGTATTGCAACGTTTGATCAAGATGTGTTTGTCAATGTGGTGGGTGGGGTTAAAATTAGTGAGACGGGTAGTGATTTGGCGTTGATTGCGGCGGTGGTTTCAAGTCTTAAAAATCGTGTGGTGGATGAAGAAACGGTTATTTTTGGAGAGATTGGTTTGGCTGGCGAGATAAGGCCGGTGCAAAGTGGTCAAGAGCGGTTGCGAGAAGCGGCAAAGCATGGCTTTAAGCGCGCCATTGTTCCTTTGGCCAATGTACCCAAACAACATTTGGGCATGGACATTTTAGGTGTTAAGAAGCTTCAAGAGGTTTTGTCTCATCTTTGAGGATTTTTATGCCACCAAAACACCACGGGTCCAATCCATATTGCTTTCTTTGGGGACGATGTGTATGGGTTGTTTGGGTGAAATGCCGTAGCCATCAATGGCCAACGCTTTAAAGTAAGCAGCAGCAATACAATGATTGAACAAATAATCGTCATTTGGATATTTGGTTTTTAATGCGTCCCAAGATTGTTGACAAATTTGAACCTGGGCTTGTTTTAAAAAATGTTGACCATTAAAAGCATTCTTTTTGGTTGTGAACGGTGGGCTCTGAATCACACTGTTGATGGCGCCTAAACTATACCATGTTTGGGGTTGATGCTGCCTCAAGACGTCTTGAACGGTGGTATCAATGTGAAATTGGTCTTTGAATGACATCGAAAGTTCTGTACTGCATGCTAAGGCATCACCATCAGCAAGGCTTTGATTGCTTAAAAGATACCCTTTGGGAAAGCATGAGGCAGTTGAATGATAACGCTGGATGACTTGATTCAGCCCTAAATTTAAAAAACTATGCACAAACAAAGTGAGGGGTTGATGGTTTAAAACCACCTGTACTTTGTCTTCAGCTGCAACCGATGCATCCTCACGAATGGGAAAAACAATTTGGGTGGATGCGCCACCCACATCCATGACGCCTGCTTGTCGATTGTTTAATGCCAACCAAGCGAACACACCCTCTTCTTGGCCGGATAAAGTTCGGGCTTCTTTTAGGATTAAGTGACTTTTGGTGTTGAACCAGTCCGTTAGTTTCTGGTAATAAATGAATTGTTGTTGCGGTTCCAGTAAACGCATGCCTGCTGTGGCATAAAAATAAGTAGGAATGCCATCCCATAGGGCAACTTCTGCAAATAATGTGTTAAGATAAGCATCAATGGCAACATCATTGTTGGGAATATTGGCAAAACCGGGATTTATTTTGTTGGAAAATAATTCATCCCAAGCTTTGTTTGATTGATTTTGCGCATACACATGAACCCTGGAACCAGAACTTCCTGCATCAACAATGATTTTGCAACGTTGGGGGGTACAAAGGGTTTGATCCAGCGCAAAGCATGTGTGATGAATGTAAAAAAAAAGAATAAGTAGGTGAGATAATATTTTCATGAAGGACTTTTGCAAATGAATCATTGTATTGTATTTTACCATAAAAAATGCTGATGCGTCGATGGGCTTATGGTTTTCTGTTGCATGCGTTGATCCCGTTTATGCTCATCCGGCTTTATTGGAAAGGCCGTTTGTTGCGCGCGTATCGTGAACGTATTGCTGAGCGATTTGGTTTCAAAGGATCACATGTCTCTAAAGCCGACGTTTGGGTGCATGCGGTGTCTTTAGGCGAAGTGGTTGCGGCAACCCCCATGATTGAAGCCTTACTTTCTGATGCAAAACGCGTGGTGGTCACCACCCAGACCCCAACGGGATCAGCCCAAGTGACCAAACAATTTGGCACCAGGGTGATGCATCAATATTTACCCTACGATTTTTCTTGGAGTATGCGTTGGTTTTTTGAGCGTATTCAAGTCAAGGTTGGGGTCATCATGGAAACCGAACTTTGGCCGAATTTAATTCATGAAGCAACCAAGGCAGGTATTCCCTTATTGATTGCCAATGGGCGTATTTCGGATAAAGCGTTTTTGCAATATCGACGGATCACCTGGCTTTTGAAACCATTTTTACAGCAATTGAGTTTGATTGGAGTACAAAGTGAAGCTGATGCAACTCGTTTCATCGCACTGGGGGCTAAGCCAAATCGCGTGATGGTGTTGGGAAATATGAAATTTGATGTCAAACCCTTGTCTCACTCACTCCCCATTGTTGAAAGCTTAAAAAAATCGGTGGGTTGCCATCGTGCGATTTTATTGTGTGCCAGTACACACGAGGGTGAAGAGCTTCAAATCCTCGAGAAATTAAAGCATTTGCAAAGAAGCATTCCGGGATTATTGTTGATTTTGGCACCAAGACATCCTGAACGTTTTGATGCGGTGTTTCAATTAAGTCAACAACAAGGCTTTCATACTGCCCGACGAAGTCTTCCTGATTTGGTTTCTGAACACACGGAAGTATTGATGATTGATTCTTTGGGTGAATTGTTGGGTTTTTATGCGTTTTCTGATGTGGCTTTTGTGGGCGGAAGCTTGGTGCCGATTGGCGGGCATAATGTTCTTGAACCCATGAGTATGGGTATTCCGGTGATTTGTGGACCTTACATGCACAATTCAAAAAGTTTGTGTGAGGCGCTGGTTTTGGCTGGTGCATTGATTCAAGTGCAAGATGTTGATGGTTTTTGTAACGCAGTGATTGATGTGTATCAAAATAAGCGCTATCGATTGGCACTTGTTGATGCGGCGTATCAAATGTTGAATGACAACAAAGGATCGGTTGCACAGCATTTGCAGTTGATTGAGGCGCTGATGAAAACGCGTGATGGTTATGCGGGCA
>CAISSD010000148.1 GCA_903887975.1 uncultured Legionellaceae bacterium
ACGGCAAGCCGGACGCAGCAGGAGCCAGAAAACCAGACAACAACAGAACGAAATTGCACAGAAATTATTTTTTTCTAATCAGAGTGAACCAGCTTTATATTTGGCAACTTCTCAGTCACATAACTTCCAAGAGTAGGCAACAGTGCCCGAACTTCATCTGGAACCCCGATTTCCGGTATATGCCTGGAATATGCCTGGTATATACCATGTATATGTAGACCTCAACGATATCCATGGATATACATGGTATATCATTGGATGTATATACATGGTATATACGTGGTATATCGTGGTATATCCATGGATATTCCCAGAATTCTGAAACCAGATTTCGCGGCCGGCCCGTGCTGCTGGTCTCATTCAATGCGCACACGCATGTTTATGGTGATTTTGCAGCCGTTTTTTATCCTGATAAAGACAATCAATTGCTCAATGAACGCTGTAATATTTTTTATGGAATGAACATACCAGTGATTGAGCCTTTACCCAACGATTGCTCAGAGAAAGAGCGTGATGCGTTCAAATTAAAAAATTTTTTAATCCAATTGTATGGAAAAAGCATTGAGATAGACAAGATTGACTCAAATACAACATTTGCAGCAGATTCTTCAATTATAAAAGCCATTGAAAATAGCACCAGCAAATCTGCTTGGGGAACAGAAAGAGATGCTTTTTTATTAAACGAAGCACTGGGAGAAAAGGTTGATGTCAACATCTATAGTAATCAAGCACCGCCTCATCGACCATCTAAAAAATTAAACAGCATTCATCTTAATAATGAAAACAATGTTCACTGGACAACGTTATCGTTTTTATCGCCCCCTAAAAAATACGCAGTAGACTCTGCAAGTACCCTCATCATCAAACCATAATTAAATTGCGTGTTCTTCATTATCTTGATATGTTCAAAGAATTATTTTAATGATGGGACGCATCATGCACATTCATATTTTAGGGATCAGTGGCACGTTTATGAGTGCTATTGCTTTATTGGCTCGTGAATTGGGTTTTAAAGTAACCGGTAGCGATGCGGCATGTTATCCGCCGATAAGTGATTTATTGACCTCATCGGGCATCGATTGGACTGAAGGTTATGACGACACCGCTTATGCACTCAAAGCCGATCTGGTGATTGTGGGTAATGCCATGAAACGAGGCATGCCCGTTGTGGAAGCCATTTTGAATGCGCGTAAACCCTATCAATCAGGTCCTGCATGGCTTGCCGAACATGTTTTGTCTCGTTATAAAGTGATGGCCGTTGCAGGCACGCATGGTAAAACCACCACGACTTCGATGCTTGCTTGGATTTTGGAGCACGCAGGACTTCAACCTGGATTTTTAATTGGTGGGGTTGCGAGTCATTTTAAAACCAGTAATCGGTTGGGAAAAGGCGATTGGTTTGTCATCGAGGCTGATGAATACGATAGTGCTTTTTTTGATAAACGACCAAAGTTCATGCATTATCGCCCAAATGTTGCCATTTTAAATAATTTAGAGTTTGATCATGCCGATATTTACCAAGATTTAAAATCCATTCAACAACAATTTCATTATTTACTAAGAACCATTCCCGCCAATGGCTTGGTGATAAAACCTCGTGATGATGTGGCTTTGAACGAAGTCCTGCGTATGGGTTGCTATACGGATGTTCAAACGATTGCATTAAAAGGTGATGCGCCTTGGTGTGCTGAGCTTTTGGATGAAAGTGGGGCGTCTTTTAACATACGACATCACCATCATGTGGTTGCCACGGTTCATTGGGATTTGATTGGTGAATTTAATGTTGAAAATGCTTTGGCAGCGGTGGTGGCTGCTCACCATGTTGGGGTTTCACCAAAAGATGCAGCAAACGCTTTAAATCAATTTATCCCCGTGAAACGACGTTTAGAAATCAAGCATCAAAGTCATGTGGTGGTTTATGATGATTTTGCTCATCATCCAACAGCCATTCAACGCACCATTAAAGCGGTTCAAGAAAGCGGCCGGCATCAACGCGTTTTGGTGGTTTTAGAGTGCGCATCATACACCATGAAATCAGGGATTCATGCCGATACGATGTCTTGGGCATTAGAAAGTGCTGATGTGGTTTTCGTCTTTAATGGAGCGCAACTGGATTGGATTAATTTAATGCAGAAAACGCATCAGCAGTATCAAATTTATACCGATATTGACGATGTGGTTGCGGCGGTTGTCCGAGAAGCCAAGGCTGGTGATGCAATTTTGGTAATGAGTAATCGCGGTTTTGAAAACATCCACCAAAAACTTAAGGTTCAATTTTCGTAAAACGCTTTTTTTGACGAAGGATCATGATGAAACAGGGGATGAGAACCAGCACCATCCCAAAACCAAAGCAGTACTGAAATTCATGAAGATTCATGATCCCAAGGCTTGCTTCAGGTGGGAAAAAACCAATCATTAAAGTCACACCACAACCCATTAAACCAAACATGCAGGCGGTATAATAACCCATTTTTTTTCCAGGAACGGTGAATAAGCGTTTGCGATGCGAAAATTTGTTTTTAAGTTTTATGGCGGCAAAGAACATGAAGACATACATCATGATGTAAAGCTCGGTGCTTAAATCGGTAAAAAACCAATAAATTTCATTGATGGAGTGAATAAATAAAAATATCGCGCAAAACAGTGTTAGAAGGATGGCTTGTAATAATAAAATTCTGGATGGAACACCATGTTGATTTAATCGATACAAACGTTCTGGCAAAAAACCATCGGTGACTGCAAGAGCCAAGCCTTTGGCAGGAGCAATGATCCAATTGATCATAAAGCCCAAACTGCCAACCAGCATCAATACAATCAATAAAGGCATGAATGCTGATAAATGATACACGGCTAAAAAATTGGTGAACGCTTGCATCACCCCATTAACCAAACTAATTTTTGAGGCAGGCAATACAAAGGCAATGGCCAAAGATCCAAAAATCATGGTGAACAAAATCAATAAAACAGAAAGCAGCATGGCACGTGGGAAATTTTGTTGTGGTTTATGAATGTTTCTAACGTGCACTGCAGAAAGCTCCATGCCTAAAAAAGAGGTCATGATGGCGGTGAGTGAACTTAAAGATTCTGGATGGTGCAAGTCGGGTATCATGCTGTCCAAACTGAATTTTATCGCCATGGGTTGGCCCTGAATCAACCAAATGACAGCAAGAACAATAATGATACAAAGTGGCAACAACATGCCAACGATGGTACAAAAACTGGTGAACCGTGTGGAATTTTTGATGCCTTTGGATGATAAATACGTCAATGACCAAAAAATAACAAGCATGCATGTGATGAGAAAAAATTTATTTTGCGCCAATTCTGGATTGATTAAATAAGCAAAATTACCCGCAATAAACATCAAGATGGTTGGGTACCATACCATGGTGTTGACCCATTGTAGCCAAATGGTTACAAAAGCCCAACGCTTTCCAAAAGCATGTTTGACCCAGCTGTAAATGCCGCCTTCATCCTCTGGCCATGTGGAGGCGAGTTCTGCGGTGATGAGGGCAACAGGAATTAAAAACAATAATGCAGATAAAGTAAAAAAGAAAATTAAAGACGAACCAAAAAGCGCTGTTGCTGGCAAATTACGTACATTATCGATTGAGCCAATAATGAGCAGAACAAGGGCGGTGGTGGATATTTTTTCTTTAGACCAAGCTTTCATTTAAGACGTGTCCTCATTAAGAGCGGTGATTATATACTCAAGATATTCTAAACAACAGAAATTTTGCTATACTAAATGTAGATGATGGACATTAGGGGCAATGATGCCGCAAGATTTGTTGTCTCAAGTTGTTGACCTTGGTGGTATGAAAACAGGAAGTGCAGCCATGAAGGCGTGTGGTATGCAGCCTGAGCTTGCGACACATTTAATGTTACAAAGTAAAGCGCTGGGCATTAACATCATTTTACGCGCTGGTTCACCGCCTGTTTATAACGTGCGGCGTGGTCCAAAAACAGGTTTTAACTTAAGTAAAACCAGTAATCAAGGCCTTTTCAAAGGCTCACTGGCCAAAGATAAGATATTCACCCGCATTGATTCAACAACAGGACTAGGTCTTGGTCATCATGATAAAGACCACAAGCATTTGCAATTAGCTGTGACGGATCCTGATCATCAATACACCGTCCCATTGTCCATTACCATGCAAGATATTTTAAGAGAGATTGGTTCAGGTGGTGATCTTAAGGTTTTGAGTTGTGATGATGAAACATTACGATTAGCCTACAAAGAAGGCAAAGGTGATAAAAATTTTAAGGGACAATTTGTTATTAAGCTTCGTGATGGCAAAGATGTGCCGATGTTTTATTCCAGACCATGGGATAAGCCGGACACCAATTCCAACAATAAACCTGTCGAACTTTCCAGTATTTCAGATGATGATTATCAGAATTTATTTCATCGATTATTTACCGTAGAATTTGGTGTGACCCAAGACCCTTCGGAAAAAACCAAATCTGCGGAGGTCTTTGCAAACACACCAAGAACGACGGTTGATCTAAAACGTGCAATTTTAGACAGTAAAGTTGTGGGTGAAGATGACGATATTTTACAATGCTCCAATCGAAAAGAAATTTTGGAAAAGCTTGGACCAGATACAATTAAACAGGTTTATGATCACTGTGCTTTAATCACAACAGGAGATTGGGATGGATTGGCTTTGGGTCATCCGCCTGATTTAAATGAAGTTTTTTCTAAAGTTTATAATACGTTTGATGTTGTGAACGGGCTTTCTGAGCAAACCGCATTATGCACAGCAAGTATTGACTATTTTAATGAGCTTAAACATGATTCACGAATACAAGGGACCGAGTTGGGCCAACTGATTGCAAGCATTGAAAACCCTAAAGTATTGTTTAGTGATTTTTCTTTAGAACGAGCGGGCTGTATTACCCCCCACGAATTTCTTTACGAGCAGTTAATTAATTATTCATATCGCGACAAAATCAACAGTGCTTATGGCAACAATCGAAGTAACGATGCCATCCAAAAAGCGATGAATAAGGCATTAGAATATGTCCATTCAAATCAATTTGTTAATCATGATGAGCCATTTAAAACTTGTTTTGATATTGCCCAAAGCGCTTATGAAAACCAAGTCAAAGAAAGACGAAAAAGTATGGTGAATCCAGATTGGGCGGCGGCGAATAATGCATCGTGGAAGAGCATTGATCTAGAACATTTGGGTAAGCATCTAAAAAAAGCATTAGAGCATCCTACAAAACCTTATATTGTTCCTGATGTGAATCATGATCACAATGTTCATGATTTGTTTCAACATGGGTTTGACATGCGTAATCCTTATGGCTCTAATCTCGAAGGTGCTTGGTTATTGATTACCAATGAGGGTTCTGTTGTTTATGGAGACACTCAAGAGCAATTGTGCGATGTTTTATTGATTGAAGGATTTTTAGAACATAATGTTTTTCCAGTGAATCATGGTGCCGATATGAATGCTGGCTGGGGTGAAGTGGTGATGAAACAGTTAGAATTGGGGCAGCCTGTTTCTGAAAAAACGCTTGAACAATATGATCTTTGGAAAAGCAAAAAATTTAAATCTAGATTCCAAGATTTACTCCCTACAGAAGAAGAGAGTCCTAAATTAAGGCCAACATCATGACAGAATTATTTCAACAATTAGAGCATGAAGTCAAAGCAACGGGTCAAATGCTACAACAAAAGGGTATCGAAAGTTTACAGGATGTACCCAATTGGTCTGGATTTATTGCAAAAATTTCAATATTAATGGTACAAAACGATCCTGTGGACATTCAAAAGCATCTGAATGATGCCAATGTTTATTTTTGGGAGCACGAATCTGGTTTTCAAGAGGAATCCATCCCAAACGCAACGATTGAAAACATCAAAAGAATTTTGGATGAATTAATGAGTGAGCCTCAATCGTCGCTGACGTCGTTTAGATCTTCATTTTAGTCTATGCTTCTGTAAATGACTCAGGTACAATCTTTTGCATTTGATTGCAGATGGATTAATGATGAACTTTATTGGTCGTGGTGTGTTGTTGGTTTTGATGTTGACCATCGTTGGGTGTAAAACATGGTGGTATGATAAAGATGAACAAAATAACCCCTATCAAGGTATGTCTGCCAAAGAACTCTATACCGAAGCACGTCAAGAACTAACCAAAGAGCAGTACAGCGCTGCCATCAAACATTTGGAAGCGTTAGATACAATGTATCCGTTTCATGATGATGCTGAGCGTGCCGAAATGGATTTGATTTATGCGTACTATAAAAAAGAAGATTATGCATCTTGTGAGGCAACAGCGGAGCGTTTTATTCACATGTATCCTCGGGCCAAACACGCTGATTATGCTTACTACATGAAAGGCATGGCTGATTTTCAACAAAATAGAGGTGCATTGGCCAATGTCATTGCCATTGATCAATCTTGGCGCGACCCTGGAACCAAATTTCAAGCTTATGCTGATTTTGGTACATTGATTCAAAAATTTCCAAACAGTCGTTACAGTGCCGATGCATTGCAACGCATGATTTATTTACGCAATATGTTCGCACAACGAGAATTTAATACCGCAACGTATTATTACGAGCGACAAATGTATGTTGCAGCAAACGAGCGTTTGAATTATTTAATTAAAACCTATCCTCAAGCACCTATTGTGAAATCCGCATTGACCATGCTGTACCACAGTAATCAAAAACTTGGTTTAACCAAAGCAACGGCAGAAGTGTTAAGGGTTTATCAAGCCACTTATCATGAAAACCCTGGTTCAGTTGCCTTAAATAATGGTGTGGATGAGTTGTGAGTTTTGATGCTGAGATGACATAAACCAAGAATGATGGCGCTTGCGATGAGATCGCTTGGATAATGCCATCCCAGCAAAACGCAACTTAGGGTAATCAACACAGTGACAGGCACACAAAAAATTAATGCAACGGGCCAAATACGCAGGGCATAGACACAAATCCATGCCCATATCACATGGAATGAAGGCATGGCAATTAAACCGCCTTCTAACGTTTGTGGGCGAATATGTTGATGAATTTGTTGAAATTTTAATCCTGTTGCCTGTTGAAACGAACTAAATAAATGCGTGTCTAAAACACTTGCAGGACCAGTGGTTGGATAAATATAATAAAACATAAAGCCCAGTAATGCGCTGGA
>CAISSD010000149.1 GCA_903887975.1 uncultured Legionellaceae bacterium
ATTTGCCGCTGATGCTTATGGTCGCATGACGGGAAAGCCTGGGGTGGCACTGGCCACCAGCGGGCCTGGGGCTACCAATCTCGTCACTGGGATTGCCAGTTGTTATTTTGATTCAGTTCCAGCACTTTTTATCACGGGTCAGGTGAACACCCATGAGCAAAAGGGCCATCGAAACATTCGTCAGTTGGGTTTTCAAGAAACCGACATCATCAGCATGGTGAAGCCCATTGTGAAACAATGTTTTCGCATTGAATTCGCGCATCAAGTTGAAGAGGTTTTGATTAAAGCTTATGAGTGCGCGATTGATGGTCGAGCAGGACCCGTTCTGATTGATTTACCCATGAACATTCAGTCACAAATAATCACCATTGCTGCCATTAACAAAATTGAGCGAAGGGGTTTTGCATCTGCAAATACAAAAGATTTAATGCAGCAAATACAGGTTTTAAAAACGCATCTTGATGCGTCCAAACGACCTTTAATTTTGGCCGGAGGTGGTGTTCGTGCGGCACATGCCATTGACAAATTTTTAGAATTTGTTGATGTAACACAAATCCCAGTGGTCACATCATTGCTTGGCTTGGATGCCATCCCCGCAACACACCCTTTGCGCGTTGGTTTTATTGGGACCTATGGGAATCGATGGGCAAATCTTACTTTGGCTGCTTCTGATTTGGTGATTGTACTGGGTAGTCGTCTTGATGTGCGTCAAACCGGGGCTGACGTTGATTCCTTTTCACAACATAAAATGATTATTCATATTGATTGCGATGAACATGAAATTAATAATCGAGTGAAAAATTGTATGCCCATTGTTGCGGATCTTGGGGATTTTTTAACTCAGGCAATGATCATGTTCAAAGCAACAGCCTCTTCCAAGAACCTAACTTTATGGGTACAACAAATACAAAAGCTTCAAGAACAATGGCCTGCTGAAAAAGAATTACAACATTGCATTGGAATTAACCCCAATGTTTTGCTGCAAGAATTGTCCACGTATTCTAAAAATGCCGTGGCTTATGTGGTTGATGTTGGTAACCATCAAATGTGGGCGGCACAATCTCTTGCATTACTTGGACATCAACGGTTTTTAACATCAGGTGGTATGGGTGCCATGGGGTTTTCATTGCCAGCGGCAATCGGTGCATCACTTGCTCATGGTAAAAAACCGGTAGTGGTGATTGTTGGTGACGGATCATTACAAATGAATCTTCAAGAGCTTCAAACCGTTGTGCGCAATAAATTACCAATAAAAATAGTCGTGCTTCATAATCAAGCGTTGGGCATGATTCGTCAATTTCAAGATAGTTATTTTCAGGGGCGCTATCAATCCACACTTTGGGGGTATAGTGCACCAGACTTTGAAGCAGTGGCTCTGGCTTATGGCATCAAGGCAAAAACCATTGATGCCTCTTCTGCTATGGCGGGTGGTTTTCAGTGGTTGTGGGAAGATGAGTCTTCCCCAGTTTTGTTGCAAGTGATGGTTAGTCCCTACACGAATGTGTATCCAAAAATTGCTTTTGGGCGACCCATGAGTGACATGGAGCCTTTCGCTGAACCCATTGCATTTGAATCAACATGATTATTTTTTAAATAAAATGCTAAATAAATTTTCAACCTGACCGATAAAGTAAAAAAAAGGGGAGGGTTGAAGATGAAAAAGCAACTTTGTTTGGTGCCATTGTGTGGGTTTTTGGCCTCGTGTGTCACCACCGATCGTTCTGTTCCGATTGTTGATGATGCTGGTCATGTCCATTATACCGCGAGTATGGAGGCTGATCAAAAGGGTCGATTTTATTTTCCAGAGACAAGGCCTGCAACCGGGAAAAAAGTATTTGTGTTTGATCCCAAAGCCACAGCATGGGCGGCTTACGATGCTGAAGGTCATTTGGTGAAAACCGG
>CAISSD010000150.1 GCA_903887975.1 uncultured Legionellaceae bacterium
ACTTGGTTTGTCTTCTATCTTGTTAATCAGCTCGCCTTCGCTGGGCGTGACGCGTATTCTACATTTCTTTATGCTATTGTCAACGACTTTTTTCAATGAAGCAATAAATCCACCGCGATCACCACCAACAACACCATAAACCAGCGTTTCAAGCGCTCTTCAGGCAGTCCAATGGCAATCTTTGCACCCCAAGAAGCACCCGTCACACTGGTTATGAGCATGCATAATGTTGCAGGCCAATACACAAAACCAGTTACACCCCATGGTAGACCAGACAGTGAGCTGATACTCCATCCTGTTGCCATCATGCTGATGGTGCCAAAAACTGCCACCATAAAACCGCATACACAGGATGTCGCCGTTGCTCTATACATAGACAAATGACAGGAAACAAAATATGGGACAATCATACTTCCACCGCCAATACCAAAAAATCCTGAAAGAACCCCTGTTCCCACTGCCACACCATGAAATGCATAAGGATGTGGCAGACGTTGTTTATGACTTTTCGCCTTAGTGGCATAACCTATTTTAAAAGCAACTCCCAGTAAAAATACAGCAAACATGATTTGCAACCAATAACTTGATAGATATCTACCAATATATGTACCCAGTAAAACACCCAACAAAAGTCCTGGTGTAAACTTATAAAACAAAGACCAATCAATCAAATCCCGTTGATGATAAGAACGAACAGCCGAAATGGTTGCAAACATCATGATGGAAAATGATGTCCCAATCGCCAAATGCATGATTTCTTGACTTGGAAAATTAAGGTATAAAAAAACATCATGCAGCATGGGTACCACGATGATGCCACCACCAATACCAAAAAAACCAGCCAAAAAGCCTGAAACAAGCCCCGTGCATAAATAAATCAAAATTAATACAATCATCATGGCTCCATATCATCATTGATAATGATCATCTTAACTTATTCATCGAAGCTATAGCTATTCCCCTTTTTTTTTGCTAATCTTGCCCATTCATCGATGGTGGCTTTTTAGGTCCCTTCACGACGATAAATTGTGAACCCCGTCAGGTCCGGAAGGAAGCAGCGGTAATGATTGATTCGGGCGTCGAGGTGTGGCTTTTAAAGCTGCCGCCAAACCATGAGTGACCAATGAGCTCTATTGCATTAGCACGTCTTTGGCGACCCAAAAAATTTTCCGAACTGATTGGTCAAGAACCAATCACCAAAGCCTTAACCAATGCGTTAAATCATCAACGTCTTCATCATGCTTATTTATTTACTGGTACTCGAGGTGTGGGAAAAACCAGTGTTGCAAGACTTTTGGCAAAAGCACTCAATTGCGAACACGGTATTTCTGCACAGCCCTGCCTGCAATGCGACACCTGTATTGCCATTGAAAAAAATCAATTTGTGGATCTTATTGAGATTGATGCTGCCTCACGCACCCGTGTCGAAGACACGAGAGAAATGCTTGAAAATGTTCACTATGCGCCAACGCTTGGACGCTTTAAAATCTATTTAATTGACGAAGTGCATATGCTGTCGACGCATAGTTTTAATGCGCTGCTTAAAACTCTAGAAGAACCTCCTGCGCATGTAAAATTTCTATTGGCCACAACTGATCCACAAAAATTACCAGTTACGGTTTTATCACGATGCTTACAATTTCATTTACGACATTTAGAGTCGTCGCTTATTGTAAAACATTTAGAACACGTTTTGACGCATGAATCACGCCATTATGAGTTGAAAGCCTTAGAACTTCTGGCAACTGCTGCCAACGGCAGTATGCGTGATGCGCTAAGTTTATTGGATCAAGCCATTGCCTATTCTGATGACGCCATCAAAACAACGGATATACAAGCCATTCTTGGCCATACGCAACAAAACTATGCACTACAGTTGCTACACGCAATAGCACATGAAGATCCCAATGAAATTTTATCCATTTGTCGCAAAATTGGCGAAGAAGGTGGGCATTTTCGTTATGTCATGGAATGCATTTTGAGTCTCTTGCACCAAATAACCATTACCCAACAACTCAATCAACCCAACCCATGGTTTGCGCTTCATGAGGATCTTGATTGTTTGACTCAGCAAATAGCCCCAGAGGATGTTCAACTTTTTTATCACATTGGGATTCAAAGTTTGAATGACATGCAACTTGCACCAAGCCTTGCAATGGGTTTTGAAATGGCTTTGTTTCGTATGTACACCTTCAAACCGCAATCCATAACCACAACGCCGACGTTAACGCA
>CAISSD010000151.1 GCA_903887975.1 uncultured Legionellaceae bacterium
TGAATCAGCAAAAATAATCAAACGAAATCATTACCAGACTTATCGAAAAATGGGTTTAAAAATTGAAACCCATAACCTTAAATCTTTTGAAATCGAGACAACAAATAATGACCCACTGCCCTAATGGCCATGGCCTCCCCGCCTTCGGGTTTGGCTGGATTGGCATTCTTAAGATTCCAAGCCATTAAATCAAAATGAACCCAAGGAATGTTGGCATCGACAAAGCGCTGCATGAATAACGCAGCCGTGATGGCACCTGCATAAGGTGAAGGGCTGGAATTCATTAAATCAGCCACTGTGGAATCCAACAACGACGCATAACGGGCAAACAAAGGCATACGCCACAAGGGATCGTTGTGTGCCACCCCAAATTCACTCAATGTTTTGGCCAGCGCGTCATCGGGGGTGAACATCATCGAAATTTCTGTACCCAACGCAACCCTTGCCGCACCGGTTAAAGTTGCAAAATCGATGATGATGTCAGGTTTTTCTTCTGACGCTTTAACCAATGCATCGGCAAGCACCAATCGGCCTTCAGCATCGGTATTTTCAATTTCAACCGTTAATCCATTTCGCATGGTTAACACATCACTTGGTCGAAAAGCACCCGCACCAATGGCATTTTCAACCGCAGGAATCAAAACATTTAAATAAATGGGAAGTTTGGCGTGCATCATCCATTGCGCAAGACCTATCACTTGTGCAGCACCACCCATGTCTTTTTTCATCAAACGCATTGCACCAGATGGCTTAAGATCCAAACCTCCTGAGTCAAAACACACGCCTTTACCAATTAAAGTGACTTTAGGATTGTTTGTGTTACCCCAAGTCAACGACAAAAGTCTTGGCGCTGTTTGGGCTGCTCGACCCACCGCATGAATGGCAGGAAAACCCTCGGTTAATAGTGCATCACCAACCCATTGCTTAAAATCAGCACCATGGGCCTTGGCCATATCAGAAACCACCAGTGCCAAAGCTTCTGGATCCAAATCTTGCGCGGGACGATTGATTAAATCTCTGGTCAAAAAAATGGCTGATGTTTCATGGATCAATGCTTGATGGCGCTCTTCAGAGACCACCAAACAACGAACACCCATTTTGGAGGGTTTATATTCAGAAAATTGATATTGTGCCAACGCCCAAGCAATCTCGGCTTCAAAAGACAACGGCGAGACAGCGTCATAACTGCCTTCAGGAAGTTTTGCAATGGCTTTGGTCAATGCTTCATCTTTTTTCGCTTCATCACAACCCAAATAAATTGCACTCAAATGCCCGTTGGCATCCAAAAGCATGGCAAAATCACCGGGATTTCCCAAAAACTGCTGCGACAAAAGTGCTTGACGCAATGGTTTGGTTAATGTTTGCAGCTGCGCTTCAATTTGGGCTGTACCAATCAAATATAATGGTATGGCACAATCCATGGTTGTTTGATAAAACTTTTGCGTCATCATGAGGTTCATAACAAAATAATAAACCCCCATCATACCGATAAAATGAATGCACAGCCATCCATTCCCTGATAGAATTAAAATTTTTTTTGCTAGGTAATACACCATGCGTCTTTGGGTTAAAAATCTAATATTATGCTTTTTGTGTTTTGGATTTTGCACCCTTCACGCCGCACATCACAAAGAACAATTTTCTTCGGCAGAACATCTTTTTATAGGCGATGAACTATATTTACGTTTAAATCTCAATGAACCCGAACAAAAGGGCTTATTACTCCATTTACCGAATAAACTCCAGCTATCGTATGGCGAAATATTAGCATTGGGCGATTTTTATGGCCCAAAACCCATCGCTTCGGGACCTTCATTGGCAGAACAACGAACGCGATTTATGGCAGCATTCAACGCTTTTGCCCACGATGAACAAGCCCATGAAGAAGTCCTCAACATCCTTCAGATTGTGCATAAAGAACAGCGTTTTGTGTTCAAAAAACTTCAAAAAAATCATTCAGAAACAGATATCTATGATAAAGCCAGTTCACGATTTGAAAGACAATACAACTGTGCCACTGGCGGGCATTGCTCAAAATCAACCTGGTGGCTGTATCCTGGACGCTATTTCTGGTTAAA
>CAISSD010000152.1 GCA_903887975.1 uncultured Legionellaceae bacterium
AACATCGCACAGACCAAAAAGCTCATCCCCACCAACATGCCGCTCAAATAACAAAGAGATAAACTTCTTTGGTTTTTGGTCTGCGTCCAGGTACTGATTGAATGATCGCGCGCCTTACGCAGTTGGTTTAACTCCATCATTAAAATGTGTCGCGCATCGCCCTCTTTCGTCAAAATCAATGCCGTCAGTTCTTTAATTTCATCGCCTTTAATCGCTAAATAATGACTATGTTCTTGCTGTTCATTATAATGCATCCACGCAATGCTGATGAGCTTCATCAATTGCAATGCCAGACCAATAACAGGTGCCCAATGCATCAAAAGTGCATATTCTGCCCGCCAAAAAAAACAAACGCTGGCAATGGTGGTGCTCACCGAGTCTTGAAGCAGCGTGTATTTTCTTCGATGAATGTAATCCCAAAATTCATCCCAAAAAGAAATCACTTTATTTTTGTTTTTTTGAGTTGGCAACATGTATAAACCCAACCAAGATAAAGAAACACCCCATTGAGTGTAGAGCAATACCGAACCAAAGTAGGTCATCAAACCATTAGAATAATACGTATCTACATCCAACCCATCATGAAAACAATCACTCATCACCACAAAAATATTGCTTAAAAATCCACGGCCCATATTCCAAAAATTGCGTTGCTGGGTCAAACCATCCACACAATCACCCATCTGATACAACGAACACGTTGCCATGGATTTCAGATTTTGAGCAATAACGGGTGCGACCAAGGTTAGTCCTACATAACGACACGGTTTGTCTGAATCATCGACCTTCAAAGCCAACAATTCTTCTGGCGATGGTGTCAATACTCCATCAATCTTGCTCAGTAAAGCCATGCATTCTTCGATGTTTTTTTTATGTTCATCCAAATAATGATGAAACTCTCGGGCCAAATCCAATTCGTACTGCGCCCAAAAAAGACAAAAAATAAATTTTAATTCGCGTCTTAACGCTTCGCGGCGCGCCATGGTTGTGGGAGAAGAAGCCTCACTCTTCATCTCCACCAATCTTTGCTTAGCAAAAACCAACGTTTTGGCAAGGATGGCACGATGTTTAAAAACCTCCAAAACATCAACTGCCAAAACATCAACTGATCCACCACGATAGTTTTCTACCCAATCCTGTTGCTCTGGACTTAGAAGACTATAAACTGTGTGTTCAAAAATGCTTTTTTCGGGCATGGTTAAATCACCATTATTATTCATCAAGCAACCTGTTGTAATTATAGCGCACATTTAGATTAAAAAAAATTCATTGGTTGATTTATCCCAAGGTTGTGCGACAATAACTGCTATGAATACATCCCAAGCCCACATGATTTACGAGCCAGAGCGCCAGATCTATCAATGCATTGGATCATGGTCGACTTTGGGTATGGGCGCGTTTAACAATCCATTAAAAAACTCGCCCCAACCATCCAAACAAGCGCTTTACATCAATGGCGCACAATTAACGCACTTTGATTCTGCTGGCGCTTTGGTGTTGATTCAATGCATAAATCTTCTAAAACAAAAACACAACACCATTACATTGACCAATTTTTCTGAAAAACAGCGTGCGCTCATCGAATTGATTGAAAAAAATCATGCGGCTATTGATTTTAAAAAACCCAAAGAAGAAAAAAAATCTCCTTTATACATGCTGGGCCAAGAAGCGGTCGACAAATTTAATCAAGTCCATGGATTTGTTCGGTTGATTGGCGATCTCACTGAAAAAATAGCGGCTGCATTGAAACAATGGCGGCGTTTTCAAGCCCCAAGCATCATCTCAAATCTCAACTCCGCAGGCATTCAAGCATTGCCCATTTTGGCGTTGCTCTCATTTCTCATTGGTGTTGTATTGGCCTATCAAATGGGTCTGCAACTGGAAACCTATGGTGCCAATACGTTTATTGCTTATCTCTCTGGCATGGCTATTTTTCGGGAATTCGCACCACTCATTACCGCCATTATTGTTGCGGGACGCACAAGCTCCGCTTTTACAGCGCAAATTGGCAGCATGAAAATCAATCAAGAAATTGATGCCTTATTAACCATGGGATTGTCCCCAACGGAGTTATTGGTGTTGCCCAAAGTTCTGGCACTGCTGATTGTTTTTCCTTTATTAATTTTTTGGTCCGATATCTTTGGCACCCTAGGTGCAAGCTTGATGTCTAAATCCATGCTGCAGGTGGGCTACAGTGATTTCATGAACCGCCTTCAAGAGACTGTTGGCCTGAAACAATTAATGCTGGGATTATACAAAGCACCAACGTTTGCCCTATTGATTGCGTTGGTGGGTTGTTTCCAAGGATTTAGGGTTCAAAATAGTGCCGATAGCGTGGGCCATCAAACCACCAAAAGTGTTGTCCAGGCTTTGTTTTTAATCATTGTCGCCGATGCCACATATTCGGTTATTTACAGCTGGATGAGCCTATGAATGCAATTGAGCCCATCATTGAAATCAAACAACTAAAAAATAAATTGGGCGGCCAATGGATTCATAAAAACATCAATTTAACCATCAATCGTGGTGAAATCGTTGCCATCATTGGGGGTAGTGGCAGCGGAAAAACAACCTTATTGCGATGTTTACTCATGCTGTTAAAACCAACGGCTGGAAGCATCAAAATTTTTGGGAAAAACATCGAGCGTATGGGGGAAGATGCCGCCAATGCGCTTCGCAAACGCTGGGGAACACTGTTTCAACACGGCGCACTTTTTTCTGCAATGTCGGTGTTGGAAAACATCATGTTTCCCATGCAAGAAATTGGTCATTTAGACCCGGCCATGATGCAACAATTGGCATTACTCAAAGTTTCTTTGGTGGGGCTGCCCATGGATGCAGCCTACAAACATCCTGATGAATTGAGTGGTGGGATGCAACGACGTGCCGCAGCAGCGCGCGCCATTGCCATGGATCCCGAGCTTTTGTTTCTCGATGAACCCACCTCAGGGCTTGATCCGATTAGTGCACGAATGTTTGATGATTTGTTGCTTTTTTTACACAATACGTTGAATTTAACCATTATCATCATCAGTCACGATATTGAATCATTAAAACGCACCACCGATAGGGTGGCATTTATTGGTGATGGGGAAATCATCAGTGTTCAACCACTGAATGAATTAATGCACCATCAACATCCATTAATTGCTGATTATTTCAGTAAAATTTAACCCATTTGGAGAACATTGATTGGAAGCCAAAGCAAATTATACTTTAGTCGGTGTCATGGTCCTTGTGCTTTTAACCGCACTAATCGGTGGCGGTCTTTGGCTATCCACAGGATTCGATGACAAAAAATACAATCCATACACGGTTTACATCCATGAATCGGTTGCCGGTTTAAGTTCCGATTCCTTGGTTAAATACAATGGCGTTAAAGTCGGTTATATTCAATCGATTGAATTAAATCCTGTTGATCCGCAACAGGTTAAACTACAATTAAGCATTCAAGACAACACACCCATCACCATGAGTACCCAAGCAACACTGATCACACAAGGCATCACGGGTAATACTTATTTGGGTTTATCGGCGACCTCTTCAGATTTTACATCTTTGCAAAAAATTCCTGGTGAGCCTTATCCAGTGATTCCGTATCATCCCTCTTTTTTCAATCAACTTGAGGCCAACATCAATCGTCTATCGCGAAATTTATCCAATCTTTTGAATAAAGAAAACACTGAAAATCTAAGCAAAACATTGAAAGATTTACCTGTGGCCATAAAAAATCTAAATATCGGTATTCAAAAATTTAGTGCCATGTCCGAGAGCTTGTCTTCTGCGGGCAATCAGGTTTCAAAAACCATGGAAGCAGGAAAAACAAGCCTGGATCAACTCACCCAGCAAACTTTGCCTCCAGCAGAACAATTACTGTACAAATTAAATGAAATTGCCGCGAATCTGGAGGAAGTTAGCGTTCAAATACGCCAAAATCCATCCGTCATTGTACGCGGCTCAACACCACCCAAACCCGGACCAGGAGAATAACCTTGAGAAAAATAATTGTATTGCTCATCATCATGAATCTTCACCTCATGGTTGCTTGTTCTCCGGTGCAAAGCCCCATCAAAAATCAATACATGCTGAATACCTACAGTATTCCCAAACATCATCCCAAGGCCTTATATGGCACGCTTTTTGTCACCCCAACCGATGCGATTGCAGGCTACCAAACCAACAACATGCTGTATATTGCCAAACCCTATCAATTGGATGCCTTTGCACACAACGCATGGGTTAGCCCTCCAGCAGGCATGATTTACCCCCTCATCATTCAAAACTTACAACAAAGCCATTTGTTTAAAGCCGTGGTTTCTGGCGCTTATGCATGGAAAACCGATTATCGCTTGGACACGCAACTCATTGCCCTGCAACAAAATTACTTAACCAAGCCCAGTCAAATCGAACTCATTACCAAAGCGGTATTAACGGATACCAAACAACACGTTTTGGCCTCAAAGGTTTTCAAAGAAATCCTACCTTGCCCCAAAGACTCACCTTGGGGTGGTGTGATTGCCGCCAATGGTGCTGCAAAAAAAATGACGGCTCAATTAAATCAATTTATTCAACAAACGCTAGAAAAAAATTAAAAACGCTTGTACAATAGCTCGCCATAAAACCTAAAAAATAATAATGATCAGGAGAACAACCATGCACATCGCAACATTCAAAAAATTAGCCCTTATTGCTGCTGGCACATTGCTCGTTGCTGCTTGTACAAAAACGCCCAATGGCATGATGAACGATGGTGGATTATCAGCCCACGGCCTTGGACAACTCAATCAATTTGGTGGCCAAGAAGCTGGTGAACTTTACACCACCCAAGCACCACATAACCAAATCTATTTATTTTCTTACGACGACAGCAACATCAACGAAAAGTATATGGCATCAATTAATGCCCAGGCCGAATACTTAAAAAATCATCCCAACGCACGCATTCTTTTGGCCGGACATACTGACGAACGTGGTAGTCGTGAATACAATGTCGCCCTGGGTGAGCATCGCGCCAATGCGGTTGCACGCATCATTCGTATGGCAGGCATCGCGCATCATCAATTGCGTGTGGTCAGTTATGGTAAAGAGCGCCCTGCAAATTATGGGCATGACGATGCTTCCCACGCGCAAAATCGCCGTGTTGAATTAACTTATGAGGAAACTCGATGACATTAATCCCTCGCACGGTGTTAGGCCGTGCTTTGGCCTGTTGTTTATTGACCACGGTGGCTTGGGCTCAAGCCCCGGTGGTTAATGACGCAGAAAATTTTGCTTTAAATGGTGATGATCTCAATCAACCATTGGCTAAAGACAATACCGAATCGGGTCACAATGACGATGCGTCGTTAATGAATCAAATTCAAGGCTTACAACAAGACATCCAAGAATTACGTGGACAATTGGAAACCCAGACCCACGAATTAAAAAAACTGCAAGATCAACAATTGGCTTTTTATAAAGATTTAGATGACAGGCTCAATCAAAGCCCAACACACGTTGCAACATCAAAAAAAATCGATGTTCCTGTCACGCCTGAACCCATCAACAGCGCAAACACAACAGCCACCACACGTCAAACCCATTCCAGTGATGAACAGCTTTCTTATTTGGCAGCCTTTGAACTCATTAAAAAACATCAATATGACGAAGCCCTCACCAACATGAAAACGTTCACAACCCAATACCCTCAAAGTATATTCAGTGCCAATGCGCATTATTGGATGGGTGAGCTTTATATGGTTAAAAAAGATTACACTACCGCCATCACAGAATTTGATACGGTCATCAAACAGTATCCATCGTCCAACAAAATGTCAGCAAGTTTATTGAAAAGTGGCTATGCTCTAGAGGCGCTGGGACAACATGGTGATGCCAAATCACGCTGGAATCAAGTGGTTAAAAATTACCCAGACACCCAAACCGCTCAATTGGCACATAAAAAATTGGCTTCGACATAATCCTTAATGAATTCACTACGCATTACAGAACTATTCTATTCACTACAAGGCGAATCAACCACGGTTGGTTTGCCAACGGTGTTTATTCGACTAACCGGATGTCCGCTTCGCTGTGGCTACTGTGATACCGCTTATGCGTTTAAAGGTGGAAAAATATTAAGCATCGAGTCGATTGTAACTCAAGTTAAAATGCATCAATGCCAAACGATTTGTGTCACCGGTGGCGAACCCTTGGCGCAACCTGCTTGCATGGCATTGTTGAACAATCTTTGTGATGAACAATACCATGTCTCCATTGAAACCAGTGGCGCCATAGATGTTGCACCCATTGATAAACGCGTGATGATTGTGATGGATTTAAAAACACCAGACTCGGGTGAATGCGAGAAAAATCTATGGTCGAATCTCGCGCATCTTAAACCAACCGATCAAATTAAATTTGTCATTTGTAGCCGCGAGGACTATATTTGGGCCAAACAAACCATCAAAGAGCGTGATCTTTGTAACATTTGCCAAATTCTTTTTTCACCAAGCTTTGGCGTCGTGAATCCCACCGAATTGGCCGAATGGATTTTGGCGGATCACCTGCCCGTGCGCTTTCAATTGCAATTGCACAAAATCCTCTGGGGAGATAAGCCTGGGCATTAAGCGGCCTTACTGTTCGTTAAATGAATGTCATAATGAAGGCCATATTTATCAAGCTCATCTTGAACAGCAAGACGCACAAATTGCAGCGCTGAATAACCAAGCTTTGTTGCAAAATCAGCGGCTGATTTTGGACTAACAATACGACGACCATGCTCTATATCGCAAAGATATTGACGAGAAACCCCCAACAGGGCGGCAAAC
>CAISSD010000153.1 GCA_903887975.1 uncultured Legionellaceae bacterium
ATGAATCCCAAACCTTGGCATTGAACTTAAAAAAACAAGGATTTAATCAAACCATGGTTCTTTCAGGTGGTATGGCTTCATGGCAGGCTGAGCATTTACCCTTGGTCAAAGGAAAAAAATAATTCATTTTTTTAAATAAGGAACTTTACCTCATGACACAAAAACAAGACGCACCATCCGAAGCACTTCCAGGACAATTTGCGATCCAACGCATCTATGTTAAAAACCTATCTTTAGAAACACGCCATACACCATCCGTGTTTCAAAATGCATGGGAACCTGAATTAACAGTAAACCTAAACAACGAACACAAAATGTTGGAACCCAATGTTTATGATGTGTCATTAACGGTTACCGTCACCGTCACCAATAAGAAAGAAACAGCTTTTTTAATTGAAGTGCAACAGGCAGGCATTTTTACCATTGAAGGCGCGCCAGAAGAGCAACTCAATCATGTACTGCATGCTTTTTGCCCCAGCATTTTGTTTCCTTATGCGCGAGAAGCCATTAGCAATGAATCGGTTCGAGCAAGTTTTCCACCTTTGGTTTTATCGCCCATCAATTTTGATGCGTTGTACATGCAGCAGTTGGCAGAAAAACAAAAAGCTCCAGCTGAGAAAGCAGAGTAACACATGAAAAAACCCATCATTGCAGTACTTGGTTCTGGATCATGGGGTAGTGCTGTTGCCATTCATTTGGCAAAAGGCAACTTGGAGGTGCGTCTTTGGGGAAGAGACGCATCACAAATCGAACGCATGCAAACCACACGATGCAATCATCGTTATTTACCCAACATCGATTTTCCCCAAAATTTAAATGTTATGGCAGATTTAAATCAGTGTATTGACGGTGCTGATGACATCTTAATTGCAACACCATCGCACGCTTTTGCAACCATCCTACAAAAATTACCCAAAAACACCCCTCACCTTGCTTGGTTAACCAAAGGCATTGACCCACAAAGCCACCATTTTTTAAGTGATTTGGTTTTCGATTATTTGGGGAAGGAAACGCCCATCGCCATCATCTCAGGGCCCTCTTTTGCCATGGAAGTCGCATTAAACTTACCCACAGCATTAACCATCGCTGGCAACAATCCAACCTACAACAAACACTGGCAAAAACAATTACACCATCATCATATTCGTGCTTACAGCACCGAAGATGTCTTGGGCGTGCAACTTTGCGGTGCCATGAAAAATGTTCTGGCCATTGCTTGTGGAATCAGCGATGGATTGGCTTATGGTGCAAATGCCAAAGCCGCCTTAATGACACGTGGTTTGGCCGAGATGACCCAATTGGGTCGTGTTTTTGGGGCACAAGAATCAACATTTTTAGGACTTGCTGGTGTGGGTGATCTGGTCCTAACCTGTACCGACAATCAATCCAGAAATCGTCGCTTTGGGTTACTTTTGGGTCAGGGTCTTCATGTTGATGACGCTGAAAAATCCATTCAACAAGTTGTTGAAGGCAAACACAATGCCGCACAAATTTGTTGGCTTGCAGAACGTCATCATGTTGAATTACCCATCTGTCACGCGGTGAATCAAGTACTAAACCATCAATGGTCTGCACAGGTTGCTGCTCAAAATTTGTTACAACGCCCCCTAAAGATTGGTTAAAAAATTACCACTTGTTTAAAAAACATACTATAATAATAAAGTATGTCACAAGGAGGATGATTTTATGAATACTCAATCACTTAAAAACATCAGTTTGGCACTGGCATTAAGTGCAACAGGCATGATGATGCCCCTAGAAACCATGGCACATGGTGGTGGACACGGTGGCGGATTTCATGGCGGTGGTTTTCATGGTGGTGGCTTTCACGGTGGCGGTTATGGTCATCATGGTTGGGCCGGCGGTCGAGGTTATCACCAATACAACAACAATAATTATTACGTTGGTGGTTATGGCGGCTACGGTGGTTATGGGTACGGCGGCTATGGTTATAACAATGGCTGGTGGTTAGCGCCTGCCATTATTGGTTCAACGTATGTTGCGGCTAATGGTTATTATAGACAATGTCATTGGGTGCCTCGGCATTACATCCGCCATCACTGGGTTCGTGCGCACCGCGTCTGTTATTATTAAGGAGTTTTTTTGAACGAGAAAAAAATTGAGTTTTTAAACAAACTCAACCAAAAATTACAAAGCCCTGATTTTTCAGGGCTAACAGCGAAGGTACGATGTCCCGACAAACCTCGTGCGGATCAATCGTACCATCACATCATGTATTCGCTTCATCATATTGATGAACTTATCCGTCAACTCAAAGCAATAACCGATGGTCCGACACACAGTGTGCGCTATGCCGTGGATGTCAATGGATGTTTGTGGCTGGCTTTGGAAGGCAAGCCTTCAAAATTTATTCCTGCACATCGAGAAATGTGTGGACGCGGAACCATTGCTGCAGGAAATATTTTCTTTTCTGATGATCATCAAAACATCATCAAAATCAATCATCAAAGTGGTGATTTTCATCCCACAGAAGACACACTGGCCTATCCTCTTGCCATTCTTACTCAATATGCCGGTAGGTATATTCAAAACCTTGAAGTGGACATCAGTCATGTTGATCGTTCTGGAGCATTCTGCACCTTGAATTTATTAAACTTTAACCTCGATGAACTCAACCAACTTGATTGTACAAATGCTTTAATGGCTGCCAATCATAATCTTGCAAACAATGTTCAAATATTTGTTGATGAGCCATACCAGTCCAAAAGAGCCAGAATCACGGTTTTTAAAGAAGCAACTCGCCCAACAACACCTGCTCCAGAAGATCAAAATCCAACATTTCCAGATTCAAGCTATCACAGTCCTTAAAAAATTCGTTCTTAAAACGCCTAAACACTTCCCTTAAGTCAAATTTTTTCGTACAATACACAGCATTTTTACATAAACAGATTTTATCATTACAGAGGAACACCATGGTTGTTATACGTTTATCACGAGCTGGTGCTAAAAAAAGCCCATTTTATCATGTTGTGGTCACGGATCACCGTACACGTCGTGATGGCAAATGCATTGAACGCATTGGCTACTTTAATCCTGTTGCTCGTGGCCAAGAGGTCCGGTTGCATTTGGAAATGAATCAATTAAACCACTGGGAAAAATTAGGCGCTCAATTGTCTGATCGCGTCAAATCATTGGTTAAAGAATTTAATAAGGCAGCGAGCGCGGCTTAGTGGATGTTCATGCACAGGAAGAATGGATTGTTGTTGGTAAGTTTGGCCAAGTTCATGGCATAAAAGGCCTGATTAAAGTCATTTCTTTTACAGAACCTCGTGAAAACATTTTAAATTACGAGCCATGGTTTATTAAGAATAAAACATCATGGCAATCCATTGAAATCAACCAAGCGCTAACACACACCAAAGATATTTTGGTGGGCGTCAAAGGATATGCAGAGCGCGAAGATGTTGCCGTGCTGACCAATCAAGAGATTGCCGTCCCAAAATCGGCATTACCTTTGTTGGCATCAAACGAATATTATTGGCATGAATTGGTTGGCATGCGTGTGATTCAGCGCGACCAAACCGAACTAGGCATGGTTGTTGAGATCATCGCAACGGGTTCCAACGATGTATTAATCGTCACAAGCAATCATGGAGCACAACGATACCTCATTCCTTATTTGGTAGATGAGGTGATTATTGAGGTCAGTCGACCAAAGCGTTGCATCACGGTTGATTGGGATTTGGACTTTTAGCCCATGTTGCATTTGGGTGTGATTTGTCTTTTGCCTGAAATGTTTAAGGCATTGGATTATGGCATAACAGGTAGAGCCATCCAACAAAAACGGGTTCAGATTGATTACTGGAACCCACGTGATTGGACGCAAAGGCCTTATCGAAAAGTTGATGATAAGCCCTATGGTGGCGGTCCTGGTATGGTGATGATGTATGAGCCGTTGTCTAAAGCCATTGTTCATGCGCGACAAAACATGCCAGAACAGACCAGGACCATTTATTTAAGTCCACAGGGTAGAACATTGGTTCAAGAAGATTTGAATCAACTGGCGACCAAGCAACAACCCTTGTTGTTTGTTGCAGGACGCTACGAAGGCATTGATGAGCGCATCATCGACCAACACATTGATGAAGAGTGGTCGGTGGGTGATTTTGTTTTAAGTGGTGGTGAACTGGCTGCCATGATTTTGATTGATGGGATTGTGCGATTGTTGCCAGGAGCCCTTGGCCACTTGGGATCAGCTCAAGAAGATTCGTACATGAACGGATTGTTGGATCACCCCCATTATACACGGCCTGAGGTTGTGAATGGATTGGCGGTGCCTGAGGTGTTGTTGAAGGGTGATCATCAAGCAATCGCCCGTTGGCGCAGACAACAGTCACTGGGAAAAACCTGGTTAAAACGACCAGATTTATTAGAACAAAGGGTATTAACCCAAAGCGACCAACAATTACTGGAAGCATACCAAGCGTTGTTGGCGATTGAACGAAGCAATAAACATCAGGGTTTGAAACAAACCCCCAATGAGGAGCAACCATGAGCAACATTATTGATGCAATCAATGCCGAACAAATGCAGGGCAAAGTCGTTCCTGACTTTAGACCTGGGGATACCGTTATTGTTCAAGTTAAAGTAACTGAAGGCAATCGAGAGCGCTTGCAGGCCTTTGAAGGCATTGTGATTGCAAAACGTAACCGTGGCCTTAATTCTGCGTTCACCGTGCGTAAGATTTCACACAATGTTGGCGTTGAGCGCGTGTTTCAAACCTACAGCCCCATTGTTGATAGCATCACCATCAAACGTCGTGGCGATGTAAGACGTGCAAAATTGTATTACTTACGTCATTTGGCAGGACGTGCTGCACGTATTCGTGAAAAAATTACATCCAAAAAAGATCAATAAGCATTGCCACCAAACAAACCCGCGGCTTAAACCGCGGGATTTTGGTTCTAAATAGTTGCTTTATTTTCAAATTACTCCTACGCTCAAATAAAGCCCCATTAAATAAAACATCATGAATCATTTTTGGATGAAATCTTGCCAAATCGCAATGGGCATCATGTTCGCATCATCAACTTTTGCCACTTGTGATTTAAGTGTGTTTGACGATCCTTGCCGCTTGCCCGTCCTAGCCCATCCCATGCATCATCAAAAAAAATTGGTCTATTGCGGCAACACACCGGTGTACCTCACCGCCACCGAATATGCCATCTTAAGTGCTTATCAACATGCCGAGGTGAATATGGATTTAATGGTGAACGACCTATCGATAGAAACCGATTGTATCCCTGCCGATGGTTAAATTAATGACGTGTTTTCAATTTTGATTGGTATCTTTTTTCCAAGACATCTTTGGGGGCGTCTTTAAAAAATTGACGACCTTTGGTGGCATTGATTTTCAGTTCATCAACGTATATTTTTCTTTGTCCTGCATAAAACGTTGGCAACCCTGCTTTTCTTGCAATACACCTGATGCCACTTAAAACCAAATCCAGCAATCGCGTTAAATAATGTTGTATTTTTTTTGATAAATTTTTGTCATCGCATTTTAACAAAACTGATTCATTCTTCAAAATACGCTCATGGATCTCATCAAATCGCTGAGATAATGACTTCTTTTGATCCTCGGCTATGCCTTCTATCTCACTCAAGATTTTAATCTTTCGTTCTATAGAATGACCAACTGATTGACTCTTATGTTGTTTGTGCTCAAGATATGATTTAAACCCTTTAATCCCATCCAACACGGCCTCCATTTTTTGATAAGGCTCAAGATACACCGACTCAAAATGAAGTTGTTTGTCATTGAAGTATTCATCCATTGCTTTTTGTAGTGGCGATTGCTGAAAATGAAACGCTTCAATGCCAAGATTCATCATGCTGTCTTCAATTTCTTTTTGTGAAAAAATGATTTGATTGTTTTCCGTTTTTTTTTGATTCAGATAATACTGCATCAAAGGCAAATCTTTGGGCTCAACCAATCTAGCCAAACCTTGGACTGATAAATAATGCAATTGTTTTGATGCATGGTCCCAAACAAAACACGAGTGATGCTGTTCTTGTGCTTGGGCTAAGTCCATCAACACAACAGGACATTCTTCATAAGACAATAAGCTCTGCCGCAACTTATCAAAATATTCATTCTTTATATGGACCAAAGCGTGGTTAGAAAGCATCTTTTGCATGATCTTTTCAAAATAATCGTGAATGTAGTGGCTTTTAAAAGCTTTGTTTTGAATGATTTTTTCAGCTCTTTTCGCTTCAAGATACTTCATTCTCTTGTGAGATCCTTTTAGCGCCAATTCATGATGTTTAAGTTGTCCCAATTGATGTTCATGACAATAGTTCAAGCACAAATCGATGTTTTTACGTTGCTCGGGTGTTTTCGGATCGGGTAGGTATTGCATCAACTCTTCAATTTTGGCGGGGTTTAACACCTGAGATGCCATGCCCAATTCAGGATGTGCCTCACAATAAGCCTTGAATGCTTCCAGCATAGGCATTAGGTATTCACTACCTTCATAAAAAAGCGCGTCCTTCAATACTTTTTCGATGAACTCAGCCTGTGCACGATACTGTTCAATGCCCTTTTGAGCAGCCAATGCTCGCTCAGCTTCAACGTTAATCCGGACATCAATAGGCTTTAAATCACCCAACAAAGCTTCTTTTTCTTCAAAATCAAAATCCAAAGGCATCACCAAACCACGATACAATGCATCAAGAAAATCTTGGATGGATTCAA
>CAISSD010000154.1 GCA_903887975.1 uncultured Legionellaceae bacterium
ACACCACGAAAATTAAACCGAACACTGGCAATTCCCAAATCTTTAAAAACACGCGCCATAGAGGTCACCACTTTATTATTCATGGTGCCACCTTGCAACGAATGGGGATGGCCCAATAAAGCAATATGTTGGTGATTAAATGCTTCTGGAACACTTAAAACCACTTCCATCAAACCCATAGGCCCTGGAATCAAAGCACCATGCTCACCAGATTGATGCAATTGTTCAAAAAAACTCATAAACGCCTCACTTTATAACGTAATTACTAAAAAATACTTGAGTTTTTGCCAGTTTTTGAGTTATTGTGATTGAAGAAGGCATAGGATGGCAATACTCATCAGGAGATATCATGGCAACTGGGGAAGTTAAATGGTTTAATAACGCCAAAGGATGGGGTTTTATTGTCCCTGAAGGTGGAGGAAGTGATATTTTTGCTCATTTTTCATCCATACAAGGAACCGGATATAAAACACTCACCGCAGGACAAATCGTCTCTTTTGATTTGATTCAAGGCGACAGAGGGCATCATGCCATCAATATTAGCCCCTTAACCGAAGAAATCACTCAAGAAAATTAAACTTCGTCAACGAGGACTGCTTTGAAACAAGGTTTATTGCTCATCAACCTGGGCACACCCAACGAGGCCACCCCTCGTTCTGTTAGAACATTTTTACGCCAATTTCTAACCGACGGACGTGTCATCACGCTACCGTGGCTGATTCGCTACATTTTGGTTTTTTTATTTATTTTGCCGTTTCGAACCAAAAAATCAACCCATGCCTATCAATCCATTTGGATGACCCAAGGCACTTCGCCCAAAGGATCTCCCCTTCGATATTTTAGTCAATGTCAATCAAGTGCTTTACAAAAAAAATTGGGCTCCACTTGGAATGTAGCACTGGCCATGCGTTATGGTGAACCTTCCATTAAAACCGCATTAAAACAACTCCAAAGTTGCGCCCAAGTCACTGTCTTACCCTTATTTCCACAATACGCCAGCAGTGCAACAGGTTCAGCGTGTGAACAATTTTTTAAAGATATTGCTAAAAAATCAATTATTCCCAATCTTCGGATTATACGCGATTTTCATGATCACCCAGGCTACATCCATGCCTATGCCGAATTAATCAAAACACACAATATTCATAACGACTATCTCTTATTAAGCTACCATGGTGTGCCAGAAAGTCATCTTCATCTGGGTGGATGCCCCAGCGTTTGTGAAGCAGAATGTCCGTCTCTGGCCACTGAAAAAGGTTGTTATCGCGCGCAGTGCCTCAAAACATCTCAATTAATTGCCAAAGCACTCAAACTAAAACCTGAGCAATACACTTCATCATTTCAATCAAGATTGGGTCGAACCCCGTGGATAAAACCCTATACCGACATCATCATGCCAGAATTAGCGCGTCAAGGGATCAAAAATATTGCCATTGTTTGTCCTTCATTTGTCAGTGATTGTCTCGAAACCCTAGAAGAAATTGGATTGCGCGCTCGAGAAGAATGGGCCTCATTGGGCGGAAATCGATTCACACTCATTCCCTGCTTGAATGATTCTGTGCTTTGGATTGATGCATTGGAGGCCATCATTCAATCATGAAACCACATTCAATGTTGACAGCCATTCTTATCTCAAGCGTTATCACCCTATTCATCGCAAGCTGCGGACAAAAAGGTCCGCTGTATTTACCCGAAAACAACACCAAACATCATGACCATTAAATTCACAAAAATGCAGGCCTTGGGTAACGACTTTATGGTCATTGATGCCCTCACCCAACCCATCACCCCCACGGCAAAAAACATCATTCATTGGGCTAATCGTCATACGGGTGTTGGCTTTGATCAATGTTTGTTGATTGAACCACCAAAAGACGCAACACATGATTTTTTTTATCGAATTTATAATGCCGATGGCACAGAAAGTGGCCAATGCGGTAATGGTGCACGCTGTATTGCTCGATATTTGGCTCGATATATAGCGCGCTGTGGACAAGCATTAAAACCCATCATCACCGTCAAAACCATCAGCACTGTGATGAAATTACGCATCAATCAAGACCATAGCGTCACTGTTTCACTGCCTGAACCCTTATTTTCAACTTGCCACATCAAAAAAGATCCCAACACCTCTTTTTTGCTTCATACCGCGGATGTTGGCAATCCTCATGCCGTTTTATGGGTTGATGAACTTGATGATGCGACCATTGCATCATTAGGGCAATTTATCAGTGAGCATGCAGCATTTCCAAATCGCACCAATGTTGAATTTGTCAAAATATGTTCACCCCAACACATCAAACTACGCGTTTATGAACGAGGGATTGGCGAAACTTTAGCGTGTGGAAGTGGCGCAATCGCCGCGGCCACAGTGGGCATTCAGCAACAACGTTTAAATGGACGTGTCCAAGTGACACTCCCTGGGGGATCGATGTTTGTTGAATGGGATTTGGGTCAACCCGTTCAACTTACAGGATCGGCAACTTTTGTTTATGACGGCATCTTAATCGAGTAAACATCCATGCGAATCATCATTCTTGGTGCAGGACAAGTGGGTGACACCCTAGCAAGAAATTTAGCCCATGAAGACAATGACATCACTTTAATTGATCTTAATGAAGAACGATTGCGTGATTTACAACATCGAATGGACATCAATACCGTTCAAGGATGCGCCTCGCACCCCAAGGTTCTGATTGAAGCAGGCATTGAACAAGCCGATATGCTTATTGCCGTCACACAAAGTGATGAAGTCAACATGATGGCCTGCCAAATCGCGTACAATTTGTTTCGAACACCTAACAAAATCGCCAGAATTCGTTCAAAAAATTATTATCAATACCCTGAGCTCTTTTCGTCTGAGCGTATTGCTGTTGATGTATGCATCAGTCCAGAACAATTGGTCACCGAAAACATTGTGAATTTGATTGATTACCCAGGAACCTCGGATGTACTGACTTTTGCCGATGGGCGCGTGTTATTGGTCACACTTTGCGCTGAATCCGACAGCATCATCATTGATAAAAATTTGAACCAAATCAAAAGTTATTTAAACAGTATCGAAGCTCATATTGTGGCCATTTTTCGCAACAAATTAAGCCTTAATTTAGAAGAACCCGTCACCATCAACTTGCATGACGAAATTGTGTTGGTGGCCTCACCGCTTGCCATTCAACAAGTATTATCGGCCTTGGGACGTTATCAACGCCCCAATCGTCGCATCATTATTGGTGGCGGTGGACATATTGGGACGCGACTAGCCCAATCTTTAGAAGACCGTTATCGCATCAAAATCATCGAGCAAAATATTGATTCAGCCAATCGATTGGCCAATCAATTGCATAAAACAACCGTTTTAGAAGGCAATATTGCCGATAGAGAATTACTTTTAAATGAAAACATTGAATTTACTGATGTTTTTTGTGCGGTCACCAATGATGATGAAGCCAACATCATGTCTTGTCTTCAAGCAAAACGCTTGGGCACACGCTATGCCATCGCCTTGGTCAATCGTCGCGCCTATGTTGACTTGATTGATGACAGCAGTATTGATCATGCCATTTCACCTCAATCCATCACCATCGGCCGCATTTTAACCAAGCTTCGACGCGGTAACATGATTAAAGTTCATCGTCTTAAAAATGATGAAGCCGAAGCCATTGAATTAATTTTACATGGGAGCGAACAAACCTCTCAAGTGATTGGTCGCAAACTTCAAGAATTAGATTTACCCAAAAGCTGTTTGATTGCTGCGATTGTGCGGCAAGATCAAGTGCACTTGGCTCACCCCAATTTAATCTTCCAAGCCTTTGATCATGTCATCTTGTTATTACTTGAAAAACGCTACATTCGACACGTCGAGGCATTATTTCAAGTTAATTTATCATTCATGGTGTGAGGTTCACATGCAAATAAAAACCATCATGCGTTTATTGGGCTTACTGCTCATGATCTTTAGCCTGAGTATGTTAAGTCCTTTAGTGATTAATGTGATTTTTCATGAGTCCTTATGGTTTCCATTCACCACGGCATTTGGCCTCACACTCGTCACCGGGATTTTATTATGGCTACCAAACCGAAAACATCTTCGTGAGTTAAAAATTCGTGATGGCTTTCTTTTGGTGATTTTATTTTGGTTTGTATTGTGTTTTTTTGGAGCACTACCCTTCTTTTTTGCTGTGGGTGACATCAACAATCTCACCAACGCATTGTTTGAATCCGTGTCTGGTTTTACCACCACCGGAGCCAGTGTGCTTGATCATCTAGAAGCATTGCCTCATGCGATTTTATTTTATCGGCAGCAATTGCAATTTTTAGGGGGGATGGGAATTATTGTTTTGGCTGTTGCCATTTTACCCATGCTGGGTGTTGGGGGTATGCAACTGTTTCGCGCCGAAACACCAGGCCCCATGAAAGACACCAAACTGACCCCCCGCATCACCCAAACCGCAAAAGCTTTATGGTTTATTTATTTCTTTTTAACACTACTGTGTATGCTCTGTTATTGGTGGGCAGGAATGGATTGGTTTGACGCCTTGGGCGAGAGTTTTGCAACCGTCTCCACCGGTGGTTTTTGTATGCATAGCCAAAGCTTTATGTATTATCAAAACGATGCCATAGAATCCATTGCTTGCTGTTTCATGCTGCTTGGGGGAACCAATTTTGCCTTGCATTTTTTGGCCTTTAAAAATCACAACTTAAAACCCTATTGGCAAGATGAAGAATTTCGATGCTACTTCAGCATTATTGTGACCACAACCGTCATCATCACGCTGAGCTTGATTCATTATCATTTTTTTGACAACAATGTGCATGCTTGGATCAAAAGTTTATTTAATGTCATCTCACTCACCACCACCACAGGATTTGTCTCTGCACCTTTTGCCAGTTGGCCAACCTACATCCCAACATTATTAATGCTGTTGGCACTTATTGGCGGTTGTGCTGCCTCAACCAGTGGCGGTGTCAAAGTTTTACGAGCCTTATTGCTTTACAAACAAAGTCGTCGTGAAATCACGCGCCTTGTTCACCCTCAAGCCATCATTCCCATCAAGTTTGGCAAGCACTCGCTTCCTGAACCGGTTTTACAATCCATGTGGGGATTCATATCGGCGTTTATTGCGCTTTTTTTGGTTTTGATGATTCTATTCATGTCTTTTGGAAATGACTTTACCACCGCATTTTCTGCGATTACCGCTTCTCTTGCCAATGCAGGTTCTGGCCTTGGTCAAGTTCAAACATCGTTTGCAGGCCTTAATACACCGAGCAAATGGTTGCTGATTATTGCCATGTTGGCTGGTCGGTTGGAAATTTTTTCGTTGCTTATTTTATGCACCAAAGCGTTTTGGCAACGATAGAAAAATTCTGTTTTTTAGGTTAAACTAATCATCTAATCTCATCGTCAATGAAATTCATGGACACCAAAACACCCCGATGGCGGCAACGATTTGAAAATTTCAAAGCCGCTCTGCAACAACTTCAAAATGCCATAACGCTCTCAAAACAACGGCCTTTATCCGATCTTGAAAAACAGGGTTTAATCCAAGGTTTTGAATTTACCCATGAATTGGCTTGGAAAGTCATCAAAGATTACTTTCTGCATCAAGGAAACCCCAACATTACTGGCTCTCGCGATGCAGTCCGGGAAGCATTTCAAAATGGATTAATTCAAGATTAAATTCATCTTTATCAACATTAACAGATTGTAGCATTTCCAGCCCTTCCAATGATCAAATTTTAGTATTTACAACGACTTCTTCGTTAAATAAATGGACACCTTATACTCTATCAGGTGCAACATTTAATGATACAACAAAAACAATTACAGTGTCAGGTACACCTGCATTATCTGGTTTGACAACAGAT
>CAISSD010000155.1 GCA_903887975.1 uncultured Legionellaceae bacterium
AATGCCAATACCGCTTCGCAAAGTCCTGGTAATTGTTGCAATTCAAGCAATTTGGCTCGCGCATCCTCATCACGGCTCAACGCAATGGCCATCATTAAAAACGCACTCAATTGTGTGGTAAACGCCTTGGTTGACGCCACGCCAATTTCAACCCCCGCACGCGTTAAAAAAGTAAAATCCGAATCACGCACCAAGGTACTCATGGCCACATTACAAATGGCCAGTGTTCCCAAATAATCCGATTTTTTGGCTTTGTGCAGCGCTGCCAACGTATCAGCCGTCTCACCAGACTGTGATACCGCAACAAACAAAGAAGCTTCATCCACCATCACATCACGATAACGATATTCACTGGCTATCTCAACCGACGTTGGGATCTTGGCAATAGACTCCAACCAATATTTAGCAATAAGTCCTGCATGATAGCTCGTGCCACACGCAGCAATATGAATGTGTTTGACCTTTTTTAAAACATCTGCACCATAAGCACCAAAACTTGCACGTAAAGCCTCAAGGCTTGTTGCACGCCCTTCTAAGGTATCGGCCAACACTTTGGTCTGTTCAAAAATTTCTTTGAGCATGAAGTGTCGATAAGTTCCTTTGCTTGCAACCAACCCATCATCATTCAAAGGTTGGGCCACTCGAGAAACAGGTGCTTGATGGGCATCAAAAATCGCAACATCTTGATGACGAATGACCACACTATCGCCATCTTCAAGATAAATAATCGATGAAGCAAAAGAGCGTAACGCCAAGGCATCCGAGGCCAAAAAATGTTCGCCCACCCCAATACCCACGACCAAGGGACTACCTCGTCGTATACCCACCACAACATCAGGCTCTTGTTGATGAATCACACCCAATGCAAAAGCGCCACTCATCTCTTGTGCCGCATTTTGTACCGCTTGAAGTAAGCCATGATCCTGCATCATGTGATGATGAATCAAATGCGCGGCCACTTCACTGTCGGTCTCAGAAGTAAAAACATAGCCCAGTTGTTTAAGCTGTCCACGCAACGCATCGTGATTTTCAATGATTCCGTTATGCACCAACGCCAAAACCTGATTGGAAATATGCGGATGCGCATTGTCTTCACAAGGCTTCCCATGGGTTGCCCATCGAGTGTGTGCAATACCCACATGTCCATCAAAATTCTTTTCGGCAATCACATCCGCCAAAACCTGAACTTTACCTTGAATACGCAACCGTTGTAATTGACCATCATCATCCAATACCGCAATACCGGCTGAATCGTAACCCCGATACTCAAGACGACGAAGACCTTCCAATAAAATCGAACACCTCGCCCGATTTGATGCAACACCCATGATCCCACACATAGTTTATGTCCTCAACGATTGCTTTTTTTCATAATTCTAGACTGCTCACGCTTCCAATCTCGATCTTTAATGGTTTCTCGTTTATCATGCGATTTTTTCCCCTTAGCCAAGCCAAGCTTCATTTTGATGACATTGCGCGACCAATACAACGACAAGGGAATTAAAGTATAACCCATACGTTCAACATGACCAATCAAATGGTCAAGCTCGCGCCGCTTCAAAAGCAATTTACGGGTTCGGGTCGAGTCGGGCAATGTATGCGTTGCGGCAGTGGGTAGTGGTTGAATTTGTGCACCCAACAACCATGCTTCATTGTGTTTGATGATGACATGAGCATCAGACAAATTAATTTTCCCCGCACGCAAGCTTTTGACTTCCCAACCTTCCAATACCAAACCAGTTTCGTATTGATCTTCGATAAAATAATCAAAACGGGCTTTTTTATTCACCACAATTGTGGCATTGTCTTCTTTACTCATCGTGATAAAAGCTCAAATGAGTCATAATATCATGAACAACATCAGTAGGGAAAAAATGATGCAAGAAAAATTTTTTGTACTGGATACCAACGTCTTAATGCACGACCCCAATGCCATTTATCATTTCGAGGAACATGATATATTTCTCCCCATGGTCGTCCTCGAAGAACTTGATGCGCACAAAACAGGCGTTTCAGAGATTGCGCGCAACGTTCGCCAGACCAATAGGATATTGGTTGAGCTCATGACCAATAGCACGCATACAGAAATTGTGAATGGCTTACAAATCCCAAGCTTTGCCTCCAACACACAAAAAAAGAGCAGTGGCCGCATCTTTTTCCAAACCGATGAATTCGAACAACTTCATCCCTCCTTACTCCCTGGTCACAAAGTTGACAACACCATCTTGGCCACAGCCCTTGGGTTACAAAGCAAGTACCCCAAAAAACAGATCATCATCATCTCAAAAGACATCAACCTACGCATCAAAGCAGGCATTTTGGGCATTGCCGCTGAAGATTATCACAATGATAGGGTTTTGGATGATGTTGGTTTGTTGCATGGAGGACTTCATATTTTAGACAATGATTTTTGGAGCACGCATTCTAAAGAAATGAAAGCCTGGAAAGAACAGGGTCGAACCTTTTATCAAATCACCGGCCCCCTAACCCATGAATGGCACCCCAACGACTGCTTGAGCACCGAAAATAACGAATTTCAAGCCATTGTCAAACGCATTGAGCCAGGCTCCGTCATTTTACAAATGGCGCAAGATTACACGCAAAAAAAACATGCCATTTGGGGCATTACCGCGCGCAATCGTGAGCAAAATTTTGCACTTAATCTTTTGCTTGATCCCGAAATTGATTTTGTGACGTTACAAGGAACCGCAGGAACAGGTAAAACCTTACTCACCATTGCCGCTGGATTATCTCAAGTCTTGGACACCAATTTATACAGCGAAATCTTAATGACCAGGGTCACCATCCCTGTTGGGGAAGACATTGGGTTTCTACCGGGCACCGAAGAAGAAAAAATGACCCCTTGGATGGGTGCATTGATGGATAACTTAGAAGTATTGCAAGGCTCACAAGAGGGCGGGGTTTTTGGTCGCAATGCAACCCAGGATTTATTGCAAAACCGCATCAAAATTCGCTCACTAAATTTCATGCGTGGACGAACGTTTCTCAATCGTTACATCATCATCGATGAAGCACAAAACCTAACCTCCAAGCAAATCAAAACGTTGGTGACACGAGCCGGTCCCAAAAGTAAAATTATTTGTCTTGGGGACATCAAACAAATCGACACCCCCTATTTGAGTGAAAACACTTCTGGATTAACGTTTGCGGTGGATCGATTCAAACATTGGGAGCATAGTGCGCACATGACTTTAACGCGAGGAGAGCGATCAAGACTTGCATATTATGCCGCTGAACATTTATAGTACGCTATTTTTAGGAAAATTATATGTCTACAGAAGCCATTACTTTTGATGATGTTTTGCTGATTCCAGCTTACAATCATCACGAATCCAGACGCGTGGTTGATATTGGCATGACCGATCGCATGGGAAAATTATCCCTAAAATTACCGGTCATGAGTGCCAATATGGACACCATCACCGAAAGTACCATGGCCAATTTCATGCACAGTAAAGGTGGCATTGGGGTATTACATCGGTTTTTAACCGTTGAAGAAAACATCAAGCAATTTAAAGCGTGTGTTGGTCAAGTGTTTGTCTCCATCGGTTGCACCAAAGCCGAATTGGAGCGTGCTGAAGCCCTGCGTGATGCCGGTGCACATTTTTTCTGCGTTGATGTGGCCCATGCTCATGCCAAATACGTCGGCAAAACGCTAAAAGGATTACGTCAAATTTTGGGTTCACGTTGCATTATGGCCGGCAATGTGGCCACTTACGCTGGCGCTGATTATTTGGCCTCATGTGGCGCGGACATCATCAAAGCCGGCATTGGCGGTGGCTCGGTGTGTAGCACGCGCATCAAAACCGGTTTTGGTGTGCCGATGTTAACCTGCATTCAAGATTGTGCCCGAAGTGATCGCTCTATTGTTGCCGATGGTGGTATTCGTACCGCAGGAGATGTGGTCAAAGCACTTGCCTTTGGTGCTGATTTTGTCATGATTGGTGGCATGCTTGCAGGAACAGCACCCACACCAGGAGAGGTCATTACCCGAGAAGATGGTATTCGGGTCAAACAATATCGTGGTATGGCCTCAAAAGAAGCCCAAGAAGATTTCTTAGGCCAAATGCATGAATGGAAAACAGCTGAAGGCGTGGCAACGGACGTCTTGTATCAAGAAAACCAAGATGCCATCATGGCGGACATCATTGGTGGTCTTCGCTCGGGATTAACCTATGCCGGTTCTGACAGCATCAGCGAATTACAACGAAAACTCAATTACATGCACATAACGCCTGCAGGACGCGCGGAAAGCCTACCCCATAAGTTGATGGAATCGGTAAAATGACCATCAACACTGAAGATTTTGTCTTCTTACGTCAAGGGAAAATCATTCAGGAATTTGGCACTGAAGATAAACCCATGCTTGCCCCCATTGATGTGCGTGGTCCTGAAAAAACCCATGCATTGATGCTGCTGCATGGGTTTGGTGCAACACCTGCGGTATATCGTGCGATGCTACCCACCTTAAGCACGCAATACGACGCCGTTGTGGGCCCAATCTTTCCCGGGCATTGTGAGAACCTTGAGGCCTTTGCCAAGGCAAACGATAAAGTTTGGTATGAAACCGCAGAACAAACCTACCTCGCACTCACCAAAGAATATCAACACGTTGATGTGATGGGACTGTCTTTAGGCGGTTTGATTGCTTGCCAATTATCACAAAAATACACCATTCATCATTTATATCTTTTGGCACCAGCCCTATCTTTAAAAATTTTCGCTGTGAAACCACTACTGATTTTGGCAAAGATCATGCGTGCACTAAACATCAAATCACTAACCAATCAGGGTGCAAATTTACATGCATCTCAATATGCAGAATTACTCTACAAAAAATTGCCTTTATCCGCAATCATTGCCATATTTAAAAGGATTGATGGTTATTCGTGGTGGCGCCCCACATGCCCCACGGATTTATTTCTTGGTTATTTTGATGAGGTGGTTGACTCGCCCAAAATTGCCAAAAAATTTGCTAAAAAACCCAACATCAACATCCATTGGCTGATGAATTCTGCACATATTTTACCCTTGGATGGCGATATTGATGGAATATTGGATGTGGTATCGCAACATACCCTATAAAAACCATAGAAAAACACCAAGCCGCATGGTAGTATTTTTTTAATTTTTTTTCATCCTAAAGCAGGGTGCATGAAACACATTTTCGTTGTCTTGATGTTGATTTTTAGCTTTAAAAACGTTTTTGCTGAACAAAAACCGCCTTGTCGCGCTTTTCCTTATTGGTTTCAGCCGATCTGTCAAAGACTCTATCAAATAGTCGCCGAAGGTGACACCGATCTCTACCTACCCGTTTACACGTGGCATAATCGTTATAAATATTCGGCAGACCGAATTGATGCATACAACGAGTTACCCCTAGGTGCAGGTTTTGGAAAAAGTTTGTTCGATGAAAATGGCAATTGGCAAGGCCTTTACGCCATGGCTTTTGAAGATTCACATTCCAACATTGAGCCTGTTGTGGGTTATGCGTTCTTAAAAATTTTCACCCCCAAGCCAGAAGCCAAATTAGGGATTGGTTTTACCGTATTGGTCACCGGTAGGCCAGACATTTTTGGCGGCATTCCTTTTCCGGGAGCCCTGCCTTGGGCGTCCATCAGTTATCGTCAAATCTCTTTGGCAGGAACCTACATTCCTGGCTCGCATGGTGCGGGGAATATCTTGTTTTTGGTGGTAAAAATAAATCTTTCCGATCTGTAACAAAATAAATCAATTTTTTACACATAATGTTGCCTCGACTTTAGCCATTTTTCCTTAATCCGTTCGCCCTGAGTACCCTATATCCTTCGGATAAAATATCTGGAAAGAACAGTATTTTTTTAGATTTACTTCGATCCGTTCGTGGTGAGGAGGC
>CAISSD010000156.1 GCA_903887975.1 uncultured Legionellaceae bacterium
GTTTTGGTCATGTAGAGGGCGTGGAGAAGACTCTCGAATTTCAGCAAGTCACTTCATACCTCCAGCAGTACAAGCGGGCATTCATCAAATGCATCAGCACCTTGTTGTTCAGATGCTTTCTTAGCGTAGGCACGTTCAGATAAGCTTCCAGAAGCGGTGGTCAATGCGGTTAACTTTTCTTGAATCAAGTCTTTATCGTTGCTTTTAATCGCTTCTTTAAGATCGGCAATGGCACTTTCTACCGCTTTCTTTTCATCATCAGTGAGTTCAGAAGATAGCTCTTGTAGTGTTTTTTCACTGCCATGAATCATGGAATCGGCTTGATTGCGCACATCCACCAATTCTTTGAATTTTTTATCTTCTTCAACATGAGATTCAGCATCTTTAATCATCGCCTCAACCTCTGCATCACTAAGTCCACTCGACGCTTTAATCACAATGGATTGAGCCTTTCCTGTGGCTTTATCTTTTGCAGAAACATTCAAGATACCATTGGCATCAATATCAAAAGTGACCTCAATTTGCGGCATGCCTCTTGGTGCAGCAGGAATATCACTTAAATCAAAACGACCCAATGATTTATTGGCAGAAGCTTGCTCACGCTCACCTTGCAACACATGCACCGTCACCGCTGTTTGGTTGTCATCGGCTGTTGAAAACACCTGATTGGCCTTGGTTGGAATACTGGTGTTTTTCTCAATCAGCTTGGTCATCACCCCACCCATGGTTTCAATCCCCAGTGATAGTGGTGTCACATCCAACAACAAAATATCTTTGACGTGACCAGATAAAACTGCCGCTTGAATTGATGCGCCGGCAGCAACCGCTTCATCGGGATTCACATCTTTACGAGGCTCTTTACCAAAAAAATCTTCCACAACTTTTTGCACCATGGGCATACGGGTTTGTCCACCAACCAAAATAACCTCATTGATTTGGCTCACTGATAATCCCGCATCTTTCAATGCTGTTTTGCAAGGTGCGATGGTTCGCTCAACCAATTTTTCAACCAAAGACTCCAATTTTGCACGCGTTAACTTGATGTTTAAATGTTTAGGACCACTGGCATCGGCGGTGATGTAGGGCAAATTAACATCGGTTTGTTGTGCTGAAGACAATTCAATCTTGGCCTTTTCACCTGCATCTTTAAGCCGTTGCAATGCCAGGGGGTCGCTGTGTAAATCAATACCCGTGTCTTTTTTAAATTCGGCAGCCAAATATTCAATCAAAGCCAAGTCGAAATCTTCACCACCCAAAAAGGTGTCACCATTGGTTGCCAAGACTTCAAATTGATGCTCACCATCGACTTCGGCAATTTCAATAATGGAAATATCAAAGGTACCACCACCCAAGTCATACACCGCAATCACCGAGTCTCCTCGATTTTTATCCATGCCATAAGCAAGTGCTGCAGCAGTTGGCTCATTGATGATGCGCTTCACCTCAAGACCGGCAATCTTACCGGCATCTTTGGTGGCTTGACGTTGCGAATCGTTAAAATAAGCAGGGACCGTAATAACCGCTTCAGTCACGGGTTTTCCCAAATAATCTTCTGCGGTTTTTTTCATTTTTCTTAATACTTCAGCAGACACTTGTGGTGGTGCTTTGTCTTGATTTTGAACACGAACCCAAGCATCGCCATTGTCAGCTTTAACAATTTTATAAGGCACCATTTTGATGTCTTTTTGAACAACGGCATCGTCAAAACGCCGACCAATCAAGCGTTTAATGGCAAACAATGTATTGTCTGGGTTGGTGACTGCTTGGCGCTTGGCCGCTTCACCCACCAAAATTTCGCTATCGTTGGTGTAGGCCACAATCGATGGGGTTGTTCTGCGACCCTCCGCATTTTCAATCACGCGTGGTTTGCCACCTTCCATCACAGCCACACAAGAGTTGGTTGTTCCTAAATCAATACCAATAATGACGTCTGACATTTTATTTACTCCAGTCTAAATGATTTTGTCTTAATGAATATATGGGGTACACATTTTAAATTTCAAGGTTTGGTTATTTTGCCACGACAACACGCGCAGGTCTTATGACGCGATCATGCAACACATACCCTTTTTGAAACACCGTCAAAACAACGTTTGAAGCCACATCTGGGGTTTCTAAAATCGACATGGCTTCATGTTCTTGGGGATTAAATGGTTGTCCCTCGGGATTTAATTGTTTGATATTGAACTTTGCCAAAACATTAACAAACATTTTTAAGGTCAGCTCAATGCCATCACGAATTGAAGCCTCAGATGATTCTGGCACGGCTTGCAATGCTTGCTCTAAACCATCAATCACAGGCAATAATTCATGTGCAAGCTTTTCTAAACCATATCGATGCGCGTTCGCAACATCGCGCTCGGCACGACGGCGAACATTTTCAAGCTCAGCGAGTGCACGAACCGACTTATCCCAATTTTCGTGTGCTTTTTGCTCCGCCAACGTCAAACGCTCTTCAAGCGCCTCATAAGAAGGATGCTCTAGCGTTTTGTCATCATCAACAGCGTCCTCGATTGATTCAACTGCTTCTTCTTTAATTTTTTTCCAATCTTTAACTTCATCGGTTTGCTTTGAATGTGAATGATCACCCATGTTTGAACTCCAAAATAATAACTCTTTGAGATATGGGGATTTTTTTTAAAAAATCAAGGGTGATGAAACGCAGGACTTAATTCATGCACCGCATCAATCATGATGGCCAAATGTTCTGGTGGCACATCGGGGGTAATCCCATGACCCAAATTAAAGACATGTCCTGATCCCCTGCCAAAACGCTCGAGTACTGATGCAACTTCGTGACGAATCACTGAAGGCGTGCCACACAAGATGGTGGGATCCAAGTTGCCTTGTAAAGAAACCCTAGCCCCCACTTGTTGTCGTGCCACCCTCAAATCACACACCCAATCCAAACCCAAAGCATCACAGCCAGTATCCGCCATTTGATTCAACCACAAACCACCACCTTTGGTAAAAACAATCACAGGAATCTCGGGATATTGTTTTTTTAATCGTGTGATGATGTTTTGCATGGGATTTAAAGAATAGTCCATGTATTTTTCTGATGACAACAATCCGCCCCAAGTGTCAAAAAGCATTACAACATTAACGCCAGCTTTAATTTGCGCCTCAAGATAATCAAAAACCGCATCACTCAATTTCTGCAGAAGCAAAGCCATGGATTTTGGGTGTTGGTACATCATCAATACAGCCGATTTAAAGTCTCGACTGCCACTGCCTTCAATCATATAACAGGCCAAAGTCCAAGGGCTTCCAGAAAAACCAATCAAAGGCAAATCACAGGGCATACTGGCGCGTATTAAAGACACAGCTTCCAAGACATAATCCAACTCTTGTTCTATGACCAATTTCGGCAAAGAGTCGATATCATAAGGCGTACAAACTCGTTTTTTAAATCGGGGACCTTCGCCTTCTTCGAATGAAAGCCCAAGACCCATGGCATCAGGAATGGTTAAAATATCCGAAAATAAAATCGCTGCATCCAACGAAAATCGCCGAAGTGGCTGTAAAGCCACCTCACAGGCAAGACGCGGATTTTTACATAAATTTAAAAAACTTCCCGCTTTGGCGCGAACCTCACGATACTCCGGCAAATATCGCCCAGCTTGTCGCATCACCCATACCGGCGTTCGCGACACTGGTTTTCGTTGTAGTGCGCGAACAAGCAGTGAATCAGAATTATGTTGATGAGCCATAAATTAACTTATTGTAAAGACAGGTAGATAGCTCTGGATTTTACCCTGATACACCCCAATAATGATAGCCAAAATATTCAATGTTTCTTTTTCTTCAAAATCGGAATTGGCCACATAAAACCAAGAATCTCGATACCTGATTCTGATGTAGGCATCTTTTGGCTTAAATCGACTGCTTTTAATACGCCCCATCCCAACAGTCACGTCATGCCAATCAAACATTTTCCCATTTTTATCGTAAGTCACCGGAGCATCATTGGACGCAATGTCTTTGGGGGGAACATCCACCGCTTTGGATAAGTAATTCAATAAACCATAAACGGTTCTTGTTTCGACCAGCACTTTATTGCGTTTGGGATACGGTGTTGAAACCAACCACATCACCGGTGATTGTTCTGAAACATCAAATTTTGCTAACATTTTTCGTTCTTTGGCATTTAAGCGTTTGTAGTTTTTGATGATGACTTTAATGGCAAATTTATCTTTAACTTTATCCGCAACAATAGAA
>CAISSD010000157.1 GCA_903887975.1 uncultured Legionellaceae bacterium
ACACCAAAGTGCCTTAGAACTCATTGCTGTTCGCCAGACGCAAGATGATTTAGCGTACCAATTGGGTATGGCGCATCAAGAAGTATTGGCGCTTGGTGTGAGCGGCGAGATTTTGGGTAATAATCCTGTGAATCGGATCGAGCTTCATGGGATAACGCCGCAATCCATAGGCGCCTTAATTGCTCTTTATGAGCATAAAGTATTTGCTCAAGGCGTTATTTGGAACCTCAATTCATTTGATCAACCCGGTGTTGAAAGTGCAAAACGACTACTCCGACAACATTCAAAGTTAATCAATTAAAAAATTATTGTGTCCAGTGAATGAGTCGATTATTATGCTTGTACATCATTGGTGGGTTTATTTATGACAATTCTTGTAACAGGTGGCGCTGGTTTTATTGGTAGTAATTTTGTTTTAAATTGGTTTAAGCATTCGGATGAACCGGTGGTTAATCTTGATAAGTTAACCTATGCGGGTAATCTTCAAAACCTTAAAACGTTGGCTTCTCACCCGGGGCATCATTTTGTGGTGGGTGATGTGAATGATGTGGTTCAAGTTCGTGATTTGTTGCATCAACATCATGTTCGAGCCATTGTGCATTTTGCAGCAGAAAGCCATGTCGATCGCTCTATTGATGCACCAGATGCATTCATGCAGACCAACATCATGGGCACATTTAATTTACTCCATACCTCACGTTCGTATTGGGCAAATTTGGCACCCAAGGAAAAACTTGATTTTCGATTTTTACATGTTTCAACGGATGAGGTTTATGGTAGTTTGGATGCTAAAGCCCCAAGCTTTACCGAAGAGCATCGCTACGAACCCAATAGCCCTTATTCTGCCAGTAAAGCTGCATCCGATCATTTGGTACGTGCTTATCATCATACGTATGGCTTGCCAACCTTAACCACCAATTGTTCGAATAATTATGGTCCTTATCAATTTCCAGAAAAACTAATTCCATTGTGCATTCAACGTGCAATACAACACTTACCGATCCCCATCTACGGACATGGCCACAATATTCGTGACTGGCTGTATGTTGAGGATCATTGTGAGGCGTTGCGTGTTGTGTTGGAGCGAGGATCTTGTGGTGAGGTTTACAATATTGGTGGTTGCAATGAAAAAACCAATCTTGAGGTGGTGGATATGATTATCGAGATTTTGGATGAAGCACACCCAAGACCAGATGGTCTATCATACAAACAGCAAATTACTTTTGTTAAAGACAGACCAGGTCATGATGCACGTTATGCCATGAATGCGTCAAAAATAGAACAAAAATTAGGCTGGAAGCCTCAAGAAACTTTTGAATCTGGTATTCGAAAAACAGTCCATTGGTATTTAGAGCATCAACATTGGATGCATGCATTGCATCAAGCTTGTGAGGTTTCTCATGCGTAAAGGCATTATATTGGCAGGTGGTTCTGGTACCAGGCTTCATCCCGCAACCATTGCCATTTCCAAACAGTTGTTACCAGTGTTTGATAAGCCCATGGTTTATTATCCATTAAGTACATTGATGCTGGCTGGTATTCAAGATATTTTGGTGATATCCACCCCGCAAGACACACCAAGATACCAACAATTGTTGGGCACTGGTGCGCAGTGGGGATTGAATCTGTCGTATGCGGTGCAGCCGGAGCCAGGTGGATTGGCACAAGCTTTTTTGATTGGCGAGTCTTTTGTGGGCAATCATCCTTCGGCGTTGATTTTGGGGGATAATATTTTTTATGGCCATGATATGGGTCATTTGTTTCAAAAGGCTATGGAGCGAACAACAGGCGCCACGGTTTTTGCCTATCATGTGAATGATCCCGAACGTTATGGGGTGGTGACGTTTGACGCAACAGGCGCGGTGCATTCTATTGAAGAAAAACCCTCCAAACCAAAATCCAGTTATGCCGTGACGGGGCTTTATTTTTATGATGAGAATGCAGTACATTTGGTGCGCGATTTACGTCCTTCGGCGCGCAATGAATTGGAAATTACCGACTTAAATCGTTTGTATTTAGAGCAAAAAAATTTGCATGTGGAACTTATGGGACGTGGGTTTGCCTGGTTTGATATGGGAACACATGAATCATTATTAAGTGCCAGCCAATTTGTCAGTACTTTAGAAACCAGACAAAATTTTAAAATATCGTGTCCGGAGGAAATTGCTTATCGCAATCAGTGGATCAACGCGGATCAATTGGCACGCCTAGCGGCGCCGCTTAAAAAAAGCAGTTATGGGCAATACCTTGAACGTTTGTTGATCTCAAATCATGACTTTTAAAATTTTATTATTGGGTAAAGATGGGCAAGTGGGTTGGCATTTGCATCAAGATTTAAAACCTTTGGGTGAGCTGATTGCTTTGGGTCGTCATGAGGTTGATTTTGAAGATTTAAATGCTTTAAAAGAGCTGTTGTATCGAATAAAACCCGATGTGTTGGTGAATGCTGTGGCGTACACGGCTGTTGATAAAGCCGAATCAGAGCCCGAGCTTTCTTATCGCATTAATGCCGAGGCAGTTGATGTGATGGCACAATTTGCTAAAAAAACCGATGCATTTTTGATTCATTACTCAACAGATTATGTGTTTGATGGAAAAAAATTGGGACCCTACATTGAAACGGATCCCACGAATCCTTTGAATGTTTATGGTCAATCAAAATTGGCGGGGGAAGAGGCGATTGTTGCCAGTGGGTGTCGGTATCTGATTGCACGTATTGGCTGGGTCTATGCGCATCGTCGGCATAATTTCCCAACGGCTATTTTAAAGCGTGCAATGACGCAGGAGCATTTGAAGGTTGTCAATGATGGGTTTGGTACACCAACCCATGCGGGATGGATATCTTCCATGACGGCTTTTGGGTTGAAAAAAATCATAGCAGAAAATGTGGTGGGCATTTATCATTGGGCACCGATGGGTGTGACCAATTGGTATGACTATGCAACATTGGTTTTGACCTTAGGGCATGAGCAAGGCATGCCACTAAAAGCAATGCCTCAAAGTATAGAAGCCATTTCCAGTATGCATTACAAAACGCCAGCAGTCCGTCCTTTGAATGGCTGTTTGGATACCAATCTTTGGCGCAATGTTATGGGATGTCATTTACCTCACTGGCAAGAGCCATTGTCTTTTGTTGTAGCATTATTATCAAAAAGTATTTTATTACAGGAGTCTTGAGCATGAAGAGTACGCGTCTTGCAATTCCTGAGGTTATCTTGCTCGAGCCACAGTTGTTTTCAGATGATCGCGGTTATTTTTACGAGAGTTTTAATCAAAAGAAATTTTCTGAAGTGGTCGGGCGTGAAGTTCATTTTGTGCAGGACAATTGTTCGATGTCTCATCAAGGTGTGCTGCGAGGTTTACATTACCAGGTGGTTCATCCTCAAGGAAAACTGGTGAGTGTACTGCAAGGCGAGGTTTTTGATGTGGCGGTGGATGTTCGAATAAATTCACCGACACGGGGCCAATGGGTGGCAGAAATTTTGTCGGCAGAAAATAAAAAACAATTGTGGATTCCAGAAGGTTTTGCGCATGGATTTTTGGTATTGTCTAAAGAGGCGATTTTTCAGTATAAAGTCACGGATTATTGGTATGCCCAACATGAGCGCTGTCTTCGTTATGACGATGAAACGCTGAGTATTCGATGGCCAGATACGCTTGTTCCAAAAATTTCAGAGAAAGACAGCGCTGGCACTAAGTGGGGCGATGGAGTGGGCATCAATGGATGAACGTAAAATTTATGTAACCCAACCAAGCTTACCCCCTTTAAAAGAATTTTTGCCTTATTTAGAACGCATTTGGAATAGTCATACACTAACCAATAATGGACCCTATCATCAAGAACTAGAACAAGCACTGTGTGATTATTTGGGTGTTGAATACATCTCGTTGTTTACCAACGGAACCATTGCGTTGATTTCTGCGTTACAAGCATTGGAAATACAAGGTGAGGTGATTACAACACCTTATTCTTTTGTTGCCACAACACATGCATTGCTTTGGAATGGCATCACGCCGGTTTTTTCAGACATCGATCCCTTAACGCTTAATTTAGATCCCCGATGTATTGAGGAAAAAATTACAGAAAAAACCACAGCGATTATGCCTGTCCATTGTTATGGTCGTCCTTGTGATGTTGAATCGATTCAAAAAATTGCGGATAAGCATGGTTTGAAGGTTATTTATGATGCAGCGCATGCTTTTGGTGTACGATGTCATCATGGTCAAAGTGTGCTGCAATATGGAACGTTATCCGTCCTTAGTTTTCATGCCACAAAAGTGTTTAATACCTTTGAAGGCGGCGCCATTGTTTCCCCCGATATGGGCATGAAACAGCGCATTGATAAGCTTAAAAATTTTGGTTTTACCGATGAAATAAATGTGATTGTAACAGGCATCAATGGCAAGATGAGTGAATTTAATGCAGCCCTTGGTTTATTACAGTTAAAGCATATGCCTCATTATTTATTGATGAGAAAAAAAATTGTTAATCGTTATGTTGAAGCATTAAAATCGATTGAAGGCATTCAAATGATGGCTTATGAAGATGCGCACTCAAATGACGCATACTTTCCCATTTTGGTGACAAAAAAAGCGCGAATAACGCGGGATGTTTTGTATGAGGCATTAAAACAACGGGGTGTTTATACACGGCGTTATTTTTATCCCTTAATCTCAACCTTTCCAATGTATCAACGATTGCCTACTGCTTCAGAAAAAGTTTTACCCGTTGCAACCAGGATTGCCAATGAGGTTTTGTGTTTGCCCATTTATCCGGATTTAGCAGGGGATGATCAAATAAAAATTATTGATTGTATTTTAGACGTGATGATGCATCAAGATGTGGTGTCCTAAGGAGGTTTATGATGGGATTTTTAAGTCAGGAACAGCTTGATTCCATGGGTTTTGCTGCTTTGGGCCAACAGGTTTTAATTTCTGATAAGGCTTCTATTTATAATCCTGCTAAGATTTCTATTGGGTCACACGTCAGAATCGATGATTTTGCTATTCTTTCTGCTGGAGAAGGCGGAATATGGATTGGAAGCTATATTCATATCGCATGTTTTTGTTCTTTTATTGGGCGAGGCAAAATAGTTTTATCCGATTTTAGTAATATTTCATCAAGAGTGTCTCTTTATTCGAGTTCGGATGATTTTTCTGGTTGTTTTTTAACCAGTCCTTTGGTCTCTGATCGTTATAAAAAAGTACGACATGATGATGTTTATCTGGATAAACATGTGATTGTTGGGAGTGGCTGTGTTATTTTACCTGGCGTGCGTTTGGAAGAAGGTGTGGCGGTAGGCGCATTAAGTCTTGTCAACAAAGATTGTGCGGCATTTGGTGTGTATTGTGGAACCCCTGCAAAACGTATTTCAGAACGTCAAAAAAATATTTTGAAACTAGAACAAGATTTTCTAAAAGTTGAGACACAATGAAACAGTATCAATTATCTGTATTGCTGGTCACATACAACCATCAACACTACATTCAACAAGCTTTGCATGGGTTGCTGCGTCAAGAGATTGATGTTGATATTGAGGTGGTGGTGGCCGATGATGCATCAACCGATGAAACATTAAGCATGATTAAATCCCATGAGGGACAAAACTCAAGATTGCATTTTAAGTATTTGTCGTCTGATTGTAATTTGGGAATCACCAAAAATTATCAGCGTGGTTTTGCGGCTTGTAGCGGAACTTATGTTGCTGTTCTTGAAGGTGATGATTATTGGTGTAGTCCATTTAAATTAAAACGACAAATGGATTTTTTGGATACGCATTGGGAGGCCAACGCTTGTGCGGTTAATTATTTTGTTTATGTTCAAGAGTCCCAGCAATTATTTCCAAGGGTTATCCTCAATCAAGAACATCGTTTGTTAACGGCAAGAGATTTAATCAATGATAACTTGGTTGGTAATTTTTCAGTTTGTATGTATCGGAAGTCTGTTTTTGAGGCATTGCCCAAAAAATTATTTGAATTGTGTTCTTATGATTGGATTATTAATATTTGCTTGGCACGTGAGGGTTTTTTTGCATTTTTAGGTGAATGCATGTCGGTGTATCGGGTGCACTCTAACGGCATGTGGTCCAAAAAAACACATAAAGAGCAAGTTGCTGAATTATTAATTGCCATTGATGACTATGATGCATTAACCAATGGCGTTTTTCATGATGAATTTGAGTCTAAAAAAGTTTGTCTCAATCAACAAACCAATAAATTTTATGATATTTATTTGAAATATATGCCGTTGTTGTTTAAAAAAATGTATCGACAATTGACGCCAATAAAATATCGCCACGCTATTCGACAACGTATTTTAAGGCTTTATTCATGAAAAAATCATTCATATCTGTGGTTATGTCAACTTATAATCATGCTGATTATGTTATAAAGGCCATGAATAGTGTTTTGAATCAAAAAGACGTCGCGTTTGAGTTCTTGATTGCCGATGATGGCTCTAAAGATGATACTTGCCAAAAGATTCGCTCGATTCAAGATGATAAAATCCTATTTGAGGCGCATCCTGTTAATCGAGGCGCATGTGTTGTCACCAATGAGCTTATCATGAAGGCAAAAGGTGAATACATTGCCATCATCAATTCCGATGACTGTTGGAGCACACCATACAAACTGGCAAATCAACTGGCGTTTATGAATGACAATCCTCATGTTGGTGCTTGTTTTGGTAAAGCACAATTTGTTGATGCGCGGGATCAGGCAATTGCCCACGAAAGCTTGTCTTTTGGCTCGGTTTTTGATCAACATAATCGCTCGCAAGGAGCATGGCTACGACGTTTTTTTGAAATCGGTAATTGTCTTTGTCATCCTACGGTTTTGATTCGAAAGCAATGTTATGAAGAAGTCGGTTTTTATGATAATCGATTGCGACAACTTCCTGATTTGGATATGTGGATTCGATTGGTTAAAAAATATGACATTCATATTTTGGATCAAAAATTAATAAACTTTAGAATTGCACCCGGCTTAAATACCAGCGAACAAAATGAAGTCAATTCATCAAGAACCATCAATGAACATTTTTTGATTGCGGATTGTTTTTTTGAGGGCATCACTCAGAAGCAGCTTTTGGATGGTTTTTCCGACATGCTGGTGCATTCTGATTTTAAATTTAAAGAGTCCATCGACATTGAAAAAGTTTTATTATATTTTTATGAAGGATATGATGCCAGTATTAAAAAAGCGTATCATTTATTTGGTGTGTTGAAATTGCATGCTTTGCTTGCAAAGCATGAATATCGAACCATACTTCAAGAACAATATGCTGTGAATGATCTATGGTTTCAAGATCAGACGGGATGTCTGGATGTTTTAAAATTTAAACCGTCATCGCCGAAAAAACAATATTACTTTAGAAAAATTAAAAAATACATTAATCAATTCTTGAACCTTATAAACATCAAGAGTTAGCAAAATATTCTTTAGAGAAAGGCATGGTTTTTCAATCATATGCCATGAAAAATAACTCAA
>CAISSD010000158.1 GCA_903887975.1 uncultured Legionellaceae bacterium
AAAACATCGGTAAAAATAGGATCTTCTTGTGTGCCATCGTACCACATGCCTTGTGCTTTGCAGTAGGCTTCCACCAATTTGACGGTGTGTGCATCACGACCGGTGAGTGTTAGGTAGTGTAATGTGGCTTCATCCACAGGGAAAAATCCACAGGTTGCGCCATATTCTGGTGCCATATTGGCAATGGTGGCTCTATCTGCAATCGGCAGTGCGGATAAACCTGGACCATAAAATTCTACAAATTTTCCAACAACACCTTTTTGGCGCAGCATTTGGGTGATGGTTAAAACCAAATCGGTGGCGGTGATTCCTTCTTTAAGCTGTCCCATCAATTTAAAACCAATAACTTCTGGAATGAGCATGGAAACGGGTTGTCCAAGCATGGCGGCTTCGGCTTCAATACCACCGACTCCCCAGCCCAAAACACCCAAGCCGTTTATCATGGTGGTGTGCGAGTCGGTGCCCACCAAGGTATCGGGGTAGGCGTAATTGAGGCCATCAAACTCAGCACTCCAGACGGTTTTGCCCAAGTATTCTAAATTGACTTGATGACAAATACCTGTACCTGGAGGGACGACTTTAAAGTTTGCAAAGGCATCTTGTCCCCAGCGTAAAAATTCATAGCGTTCGCGATTACGTAAAAATTCGATGTGGGTGTTGACGTTTAAAGCATCCAAGCTTGCAAATTTATCCACCATGATGGAGTGATCAATCACCAAGGCCACAGGCGTCAGTGGCGAGATTTGTTCGGGCTTGCCGCCTAGTGTTTTGATGGCATCACGCATGGCTGCCAAATCAACAATGGCAGGAACGCCGGTGAAATCTTGCATTAAAACACGCGTTGGCCGATAAGCAATTTCGTGATCCGAGGTTTTGTCGCTAAGCCAACGCGTGAGGGCTTGTAAATCTTGGCTTGTGACGGTCACACCATCTTCAAAGCGCAATAAATTTTCAAATAAGACTTTCAACGAATAGGGCAGTTGACCAATGCCCTTGAAATGCAAGCGCTCGGCTTCGGGTAAACTGAAATAATGGTAGGTTTTATCATCGACTTGTAAAGTGTGACGTGTTTCAAGAGAATTAAGCCCTAAAGTCATTGTTCATTTCCATGATTTAAAAAATAAAATCATACCTGATTGTGGTTTGAAATGCATCTGCTGTTTTGACGATTTGAAATAACACAAATATGTTCATATAATAAACAAGTAGAGTATTTTTTTAATTCTTAAGGAGAAGATTGATGAAATCACACATTCGACAAAATCATGCCATAAGATTGGCAGCAGTGTTGCTGACCTTGGGATTAAGTTGCGTGAGTATGGAAACACAAGCCTATGGCAGAGCTGCCGGCGCTCGTGGGGGCGTTTATCGCGGTGGTGGTGCGGCGGCTTATCATGGTGGTGGTGCTTATCATGCTGGTGGTGTTGCTGTTCAGGGTGGAACGGTTGGCTATGGTGGCAGCAGCTATTACAGTACTTGGCCCTATGGATATTATAATAATGGTGTTGTTGTGGGGGGCGCAAGTGGGGGTTATTATGGCAGTGGCACTGCGTATCGAGGTGGTGCTGCGTATCATCGCGGTGGAGCGGCCTATCATGGTGGTGCTTACCGAGGTGGCGCGGCTCACGGCGGTGCTGGTGTTCACGGACGACGTTGAGCTTGAGGGTGTTTTAAAAAAGGCATCTTAAAGATGCCTTTTTTTTATGGTGCTTTAGAACACTTGTTGCGAATAGGATCCCAATGCCCCATGTTTTTATATTCGCATTTAACAACACATCGGCCATCTCTTTCGCTGTATACTCTATCCTTTCCGCAGACGGGATTGGCAAAAGCTGCATTGAGGTTGATGATGCTGATGATGGCAAAACCATATGTGATTAACGTATTTAATTTCATTTTTACGCTCCTTAGGTTGAGGACAAACGTTGAATTTTGAATCATTCGTCCTTATGATCCAGTATAGTAAAATTTTGATACTCAGCAAAAAAAGGTGATGGCATGCAAAGTATTTTCAAAGTTATGGGTTTATTGTTATGGGTTTCTACAGGGTTTGCGGATAACTTGGAACATTTTTTACCTGATGAGCGCAATACCATCGAGGTTTTTCAACAAGCATCACCCAAGGTGGTGTATGTTCATCGTTTGGCCATGGTGGTGGATCCAACGTTACAACAAGAATACCAAGTTTCAAAAGGTTCGGGTTCTGGCATTATTTGGGATAAAGAGGGTCATGTGGTGACCAATTACCATGTGATACAAGGTGCACAAATGATTGCTGTGAGTCTTGGTAATGTCACTGTACCAGCCAAATTATTAGGCGCAGAACCTCGTAAAGACATTGCGGTTTTGGCTTTAGAATCACCCCAAAAATTAGAGGTACTTAAAGATTTCAAACCTTTTGAAATGGCAAACAGCAGCCAGCTTTTGGTTGGGCAAAAAGCCATTGCCATTGGAAATCCGTTTGGATTGGATCACAGTTTAACCATTGGTGTCATTTCCGCTCTTGGTCGTCAGGTCCCAGGCGCTGGTGGGGTGAGTATTCATAATATGGTTCAAACCGATGCGTCCATCAATCCTGGTAATTCAGGTGGACCTTTGTTGGACAGCAAAGGCCGATTATTGGGTTTAAATTCAGTGATTTTTTCTGGATCAGGTGCATCGGCAGGCGTTGGTTTTGCAGTTCCCGCAGAAGATATTGAGCGTAGTGTCACACAAATTATTGCGCATGGTCGGGTTTCGTTGGCTGGTATTGGCATTCAAAGGGTTGAGCCTAATATTGCAAAACGCTTGGGCGTGCAGCGTGGTATTTTAATTGGGGATATCCTGCCCAAAACGCCAGCTGCCAACGTGGGTCTTCATAAAACACATCGCGATGGTTGGGGGCGTTTGTATTTGGGGGATGTATTGATTGGTTTAAATGGCCATCCGATTAATGATTATGATGATTTGTACCATTTGTTAACTGAAGTTAAGATTGGGGA
>CAISSD010000159.1 GCA_903887975.1 uncultured Legionellaceae bacterium
CTCCAAACTACATTTACGCGCCTCCTCACCACGAACGGATCGAAGTAAATCTAAAAAAATACTGTTCTTTCCAGATATTTTATCCGAAGGATATAGGGTACTCAGGGCGAACGGATTAAGTAAAAATGGCTAAAGTCGAGTTCCTGTTCAGTTGGACTTTCTGTTGTCTTATCTTCCTGACAACATGGGAATCATACCAGAAAAAATAGCCTCGATGGAATTGATAATTCTTCAGCAATTTATTTAATGACGATTATGCCAAATTGCCATTATGAACACCGATGATAAAGAAAGCAAAGCCATCAGCCAAAATACCATGATAAAATCACCTGTCCATGAAATAATCAATCCTGTTAATGTGGGTGCGAGAAATCCAGCGATGGCAGCGACTGCATCCATGATGCCAAGCGCTGTTCCAACGCGCTCCTTGGCAATATCAACATTGACGGCGTAAAACGGCGCATTAGCGCTCATGACACATCCAACGGCTAATGAAATAAAAAAAATACAGGACTCAGGGCTTGTTACCCTGGTGAGGGGTATAATACACAGTCCAGATAATAATTGGGAAGCCATGATGGGGTATGAGCGTGACCATCGAAGGTTTTGGGTTTTTTTGAAGATCCAATCCGAAAAAGTCCCCATCAACCACATGAAGAGTGCTGCTGTCAGCCAAGGAATCATGGAGTACATGCCAATTTTTATCAATTCAAAATGGTAGGTTTGGTGGAGGTACTCTGGAAGCCATGTCATAAAAAAGAATAGATAAAACCCAAACACAAAAAAAGCCCAATTGTTACTGATTAACGTTTTATGACTTAATAAAAATCGCCATGGATGAGCGGTATGCGTGATTTTTGAGTGATTGGTGGTGCTTCGTGTGTGTTGAATATGTTTTAGTTCTTGTGGATGAACATGTGTTGAGTATTCGGGTTTATCTCGAAACATTAACCACCAAATGATAACCCAAATGAAGGTGAACGCTGTGAGTATAAAATACATTCCGCGCCAATTAAACCATTGAATTAAGTGGGTTGAAATAAAGCCACCAAAAGCAAGTGCCAAGGGTACAGCAATCAGTGATGCCGATAATGCACGATTACGTTCTGTTTCGGGTAACCATTCGCTATTGGCCTTGGCCAAACAGGGAAAACTGGGTCCTTCTGCCAAACCTAATAAAATACGGGTCATTAAAATGATGGAAAAACTTGCAGCCAATCCTGTTAAAAGAGTAGATATACCCCATAGAATGGTGGCAAACGTTAGGGTCTTGTGAGCCCCGTAACGATCAGCCGCAAGACCGCCAAAAAATGTGGTAAAAAAATACCCAATTCCAAAGGAGCCTAAGATAAAACCACATTGATTGTGTGAAAGATGGAATTCTTGGGCAATATTATCGATGGCGTAGGCAATGGACGAGCGATCAACGTAGTTGATGATCGTGATGCAAAAAAATAAATCGACAATGACCCAACGAAAATGGGTGCTGGATTCTTGATTCATGTTATGAATATATTCTTTTATTTTGTTTGATGCAATCTTGGTTCTAAGACATTGGCCAAGTGGGCTCAAAAAATCATTGATCGGGTTCGATCGGGCTCGGTTACGCCCACGGACTCGTATTAGATCGTGTTTATCCAAAGCCTAGAAGTTTAAAACATACCTTTAAGTCCAGGCATACCGGCCATGCCGCGCATCATTTGTTTCATGGCACCTGGTTTATTGAGTTTTTTCATCATGGTTTGCATCTGATCGTATTGCTTTAAAAGTCGATTTACATCTTGAATTTCAGTACCCGAACCCATGGCAATACGCCGTTTTCTAGAGCCCACAATCAATTTGGCATGTCGTCGTTCTTTAGGCGTCATGGCGTTGATGATGGCGATGGTTTTTTTAAGTTGTTTATCATTGATTTGATTCATGCTGTTCTTCGGCAATTGTTGCATACCGGGCAATTTGTTGAGCATACTGCTTAGACCACCCATTTGATTCATTTGTAATAATTGCTGTTTAAAATCTTCAAAATCAAAACCATGACCTTTTTTGATTTTTTTGGCCAGTTGTTCACTGGCTACTTTATCGGTTTTGCGTTCAACTTCTTCGATGAGGGATAAAATATCACCCATACCCAAAATGCGTGACGCAACACGTTCGGGATGAAATGCTTCAAGTGCTTCAATTTTTTCACCAGTTCCCATAAATTTGATGGGTTGACCGGTGATGTATTTGACCGACAGTGCCGCACCACCTCGGGCATCGCCATCGGTTTTGGTCAGAATAACGCCTGTTAAGGGCAGAGCTTCATGAAATGCTTTGGCAGTATTTGCCGCATCTTGGCCCGTCATGCCATCAACCACAAATAAAGTCTCTGCAGGCTTTGCGGTTGAATGCAATTGTTTGATTTCTTGCATCATCTCTTGGTCGATGTGAAGACGACCAGCTGTATCAATGATGAGTACATCCATGAATTGTTTTTTCGCAGCAATGAGTGCATCTTTAACGATGTTTAAAGGTTTTTGTGACGCATTAGACGGAAAAAATGCAACATCAACCTCGCGTGCCAGTCGTTCCAGTTGGTCGATGGCTGCTGGTCTGTAAACATCCACACTAACCATCATGACTTTTTTCTTTTCGGTTTCTTTTAAAAACAATGCAAGTTTTGCAGCACTGGTGGTTTTACCAGAACCTTGAAGACCAGCCAGTAAAAAAACCGCAGGTGGTTGGGTTTTAAAATTTAATGGGGTATTGGTTTCACCCAAAATTTGAATCAGTTCTTCTTGAATGAGTTTGATGAGGGCTTCATCAGGTTTTAGTGCTGCATCAACCGTTTGTCCTAGCGCTTTTTCTTTGATTTGTTCCACCAATGCTTTAATGACAGGCAAAGCAACATCGGCTTCTAAGAGTGCGATACGGACTTCACGCAACGCTTGTTGCATGTTTTCTTCGGTAAAACGTGCTTGCCCACTCAAGGTTTTAAAGGTTTGGGTAAGACGCTGGGTTAAGCTTTCAAACATGATGACACATTCCATTCAAAGGGTTCGTTGTGCATTATATTAAAAATTAGTAAACTGAACAAAGAGTTTATTCAGCAGTTCCAAGGACTTTTTGTGCAATCATCATTGTGGGCGCTGTTTTTAATATTGTTATTGATGGTCTTTGTCTCTGCATTTTTTTCGTGCTCTGAAATTGGCATGATGTCTTTAAATCGATATCGATTGCGTTATTTGGTTAAGAAAAAGAATAAACAAGCCATTCGTGTTCATCATTTGCTTTCCCAACCGGAGCGATTATTAAGTGTTATTCTTATTGGGAGTACGTTGGCGAATATTATTGCATCCATGGTGGCAACGTTTATTGGACAAAAGTTGCATGGTAATGCTGGCGTTGCTATTGCGGAGATTTTACTTACTTTGGTGATTTTAATTTTTGCTGAAATGGCGCCTAAGTCGTTGGCAGCCATTCATCCACAACAGGTTGCTTTTGTTTGTGCTTGGCCTTTAATTTGGTTGCAACGCTTATTGATGCCCTTGGTTTGGTTGGTTAGTCTTGTTGCCCGGCGGGTCTTGATGTTGTTTGGTGTGGTGATGGATAAAAATCAACGAGAGGCGCTTTCCAAAGACGAATTGCGCTCTGTGGTCCATGAAGCAGGTGTTTTGATGCCAGTTGAACACAAAAGTATGCTGATTGGATTGCTGGATTTAGAGCAGGCTACGGTTGAAGACATCATGGTACCAAAGTCAGATATGGTCGGTATTGATGTTGAAGCACCTTGGTCTAAAATTCTTGAACAATTAGAAACAACACAACACACGCGAATGCCTTTGTATCGTCATACCATTGATGATTTGGTTGGTGTGGTGCATTTGCGTGATGTCTTAAATCTATTGTTGGAAGAACAATTGAGTTTGGATAAATTATTAACCATTAGTCAAGAGCCTTATTTTATCCCCGAATCCACACCATTAAATCTGCAAATTTTAAATTTTCAAAAAATGAAACGGCGTAGTTGCTTTGTGGTGGATGAGTATGGTGATTTGCAAGGTTTGGTTACCATGGAAGATATTTTGGAGGAAATTGTTGGTGAATTCACCACCGATATTGCCGCGCTAAGTAAAGACATTACACCACAAAATGATGGTCGAGTGATTGTTGATGCCAGCATTACCTTGCGTCATTTGAATCGATTGTTGGGATGGAATTTACCATCGATGGGTGCACGTACGTTAAGTGGACTTATCATGGAGTATTTGGGTTACATACCACCGGCCAATTGTTGCTTGAGCATTGAGCATTATCGTATGGAAGTGCTTAAGGTTGGTGAACACACCATCAAAAGCGTTTGTATGGAAAAAGTGGTTAAAAAGAAATCTTAGAGTCGAATAAGGCTTGCATTTTTTTTGCTGGGGAATGTTGTGCAAATGCCGTATTCAAATCATCAGTCCAACGTCCATCGGTTAGATTCTGTAAAATAGTAAGATGTGATTTTTGGGTGGGATAGCGAGCCAAAAGCCATTCTTTATGAATCATCGCATGCAATTTCATTTTGTCTAATAAAGGCAAGGCTTGAGTTTTTAGAACCAATAAACCATTGTTGGGGTTTATTTTAAAATACAGCCTACCCAGTCTTCGTGCTTTTTCTGGGGTTAAAAATTGATTCGGCAACATGCCACTCTCCAAAAGAAAAACGCGATTGGGCAAAGTAGTATTCTGATTTTGGATTAATGACCATAATGAAATACCATCAAGATTTTTGGGTTTTTGGATCTTAGCAAAATCCATCAGGGTTGGGGCAATATCTGTAAGGCTAACACGTGTTGTGATGCTTTTGGGTAAGGATGTGCGCCGATTGGATTGATGCCATTGAAAGCCAAGTACACAGTGGTATTGATCAGGACTTAATAAATCTGATCCATGCCCAGCACTTTTATCAAAATCGGTTGAGGTGTATTTTTTGAAATAGCTTAAGGTTTTGTAGGGATTTTTGCCTTGATAGCGTTCAATGGTTAGTGGTCTTGAACCCGGTAGATAAAGTGTTTCACCATGATCACTGAGCATGACGATTAAACTATTTTTTAAAAAACCAAAATGTTTTAAGTTTTTTAGTAACACCAGAACCTGGTGATCGGCGGCTTTTAAAGCTTCGGTGTGGTTAAACGCATGGAGCAAAGCTTGTTCTTGATTGTTGAATCGATCAATGGATTTGGATTTTTTAGATTGTGCATAAAAATAAGGCCAATGAGGTAGGGTAAAATGAACGGCTATCAGCCAAGGTTTGGTTTGAGGCAAAGATTGAAGTTTTTTTTGAAGCGCCAGATTAAATGTTTTGGGAAGGTAGGTATAAAAACTTGCACGATTAAGATGATTGTAGGGAAAGAGCGTTTGCGCTTGGGGGAGATTCATGAGCAGATTGCTCAGTGGAAAATCATTAAATTGACTTAATAAAATATCAGTCGCACCTCTTTTGGGGCCTAAAATGATTTGAAAACCGAACTGTTCATCAATGGTATTAAATTGTCGATCATCAGTTGCAAACAACGTGTTATAGCCTTTTTGTTGAAGCAACCAAGCAATGCTTTGTTGTTTTGTTTGGGATGTAATGGGTGCAAGATTGTAATGAGTTTGATGATGATTGGGATTAAGTCCTGTTAATATACTTATCCACGAAGGAGAGGTTCGCGCCAGAGGGGTTATGGTTTCTTTAAAATGAATGCTGTTTTTCAAAAAATGATCGATGGTTGGGGTTATTGCTGGGTTAACTTTTGAGGGTGGTAGTGAATCAATGCCAATTAAAATAATGTTGGGCTTTAAGCTTTTAGGGCTGTTGGCATCAAAGACTTGATGGTTAAGCCACAACATCAGAAAGACCAAGATTATAAAAACGCGGATGATGTTGCTGGTTCTTATTGCATTTAACGTCAATAAACCCAAGATAATACTTGTATTGACTAGTATGATTAAAATGAGGAGATTGGGTATTTCAGCAGTAATGAATTGTCCAAATAGACTTAATGGGAAAAAATAAGCATTACCAAAGACAATACTCATGATGGTGATGATGGCAATAAAACTCTGCCAGCGTGCATCAATACCAGATAGTAATTCGGTTTCAATCAAACTTAACAGGATATAAAGCCCAACATGAATGCAGAAGGTGATGAATAAGCTTTCCCATACAAGCCATGGTAATGGTAGCGATTGAAGAAAACTGCCATGATGGGTTATAAGCCATAATAGTTGTAGTGCAAAAAAAATAAAATTATAACGTAAAAAAAATAAAAATCGGGTGTGCTTAGGCAGATTCACATGGTTCATCATGTTGATGAGCGATGAATTTGCCTCGATTTCTAAAGGCATGGCCAATGGTATTCGCGTCTAAAAATTCCAATTCACCGCCGGATGGAATACCATGTGCCAGTTGGCTGGTATGAATGGGCAGTCCGCGCAGAAGGTCTTGAATAAAATAAATCGTGGTTTGTCCCTCAACTGTGGGACTTAGTGCAAAAATAAGTTCTTGTATGGGTTCGGATTGAATACGTTGTTTTAATTGTTCCAAGCCAATGCCATCAGGTCCTATGCCTTCAAGTGGTGAAATCCTTCCCATCAAAACATAGTATAGTCCTTCATAAGCATGACTTTGCTCAATGGCGGCAACATCAGCTGGATGCTCAACAATGCACAACATATGTTGCTTTCGTTGTGGATTTAGGCATAAGTCACAGTGTGTGTGGCTGGTATGGTTGTTGCATCGCTGACAGTGTTTGATGTTTACCATGGCTTTTTCAAGGCAGCGTGACAAGTGCATGCCTCGTTCACGATGACTCAGCAGCGCATAAGCCATGCGCTGGGCCGATTTTGGTCCAACGCTTGGTAGTAAGCGCAATGCTTGAATTAATTCAGCCAGAGCGTCCATTATGAATGATTTATTGGCTGTCTTTGTCTAATAGATCTTTAGGAATGTTCAGTCCTTGAGTGAGGCGTGCAATTTCTTCTTTGGATTTTTCCTCGACTTTTCGAGTGGCGGCATTGGCTGCTGCAGCAAAAAGATCGCCCGCGAATTCAGCATCTTCATCCATCACAGTGGGTTTGATTTTAACACTTAATATTTCGTGACGTCCATTCATCTCAACCACCACCATACCACCACCTGCTTCACCGGTAACACGCAGTTCAGTTAATTTTTGTTGCGCTTCTTGCATGCGTTGTTGCATTTTTTGCGCTTCTTTCATTAAGTTACCTAAGTTTTGATTGATGTCCATGATGGCCTCGTGTCTTTAAGAATGGGTTAAAAAAATAATAATTGAAGTA
>CAISSD010000160.1 GCA_903887975.1 uncultured Legionellaceae bacterium
ACCATCTTTGTTATTTTAGAGCTGAACATGCCTAGAGCCTTATACTCTGTTAGTCAAAATGCTTTCATACCATATGAGCCTGTCCCTGTTGATAGCTCTAATTTAACCTTAGCGCTACGTACATTATATGGGGATGAGCCTTGTTACTTATATGATGTTAATAGCAAATATAAAGCTCAGCTCTCGGCTCTCATTGATGGGTTAGCAAATGTAGTTTTAAGCGATGAGTTTAATCCAGATATAGAGCATATCTCTCAAGAAGTACAGCTTCTAAAAACGAAACTCGAAGATACAAGTTATGTATCAGACAATCCTCAAGTCCAAGAAGCCTATTACCGAACATATAAAAAAAATCTAGAAACTATTTTTTTTCTGATTAAAGACTGGGACGAAACAAAAAAACGTCAGTTTATTATGAAGCTAGGGGAGCGAGTAATGGTATGTGCGACGGGCGCTCATACTCAGCTAGCGGAGATCTTGTTCGAGTTAACAGAAAAACCCTCTCTTATTTCATGGTTGGCAGGATTAAGGAAAAATATTGTGCATCAGTTTGCTGAAAACTGGATAGTAAAGCATCGGATTGAAGATGGCAGCAGCATTCATGTTCATTACTTCTGTCATACTTACTCAGAAGCCTCAGGATGGAATATTCCGGGTTTTAAGATGATTGCGGGATATAGTGATGAGCGATTTAAACCTCGTTCTCTGAATAGCACAACACAGCAAGAGTTAAAGCGTCATTTTGAAACACAATATAGTTATCAGGCTATGAATGACAATGTCGTTGTTAATTTCAATTTGCTACTCTCACCTTACTATAATATTCCATTAACTCCTGATCATAATACAAACATTTGCTCCATTATTGAGCCTTTTACTCGTCATGGCATATTTGATATGAGCGCTGTATATACTTATGGAGATGGTGAAGAGGATGGATGGAGAATTAGACCAGATTTCCAAGCTAATCTCCCTAAATATATTAACGCATTGTTGTTAAAAGAAAAAATTATTACTTCAAATGTACCCAAAATAGTCAATGAAGAAATGATACCTCTTCTTGAAATGGAAATTGAACGGTTAAAGCTTAAATATGGTGAGACTGATAATCGTATTCAAATATTAGAAAATACCACTGATTTTCTTCTTCAGACCATTACTAAAGATGAAACTACCGATCATCTATCTGAAATTTCTACTCATATTAATGAAATATATCTGAATAACAGTTTGGATAAATATAGTTCATTTGAGAAAATTGGAATCTGTTTGTTAAACATGTTGATGATCCTTCCACTCGGAATACCCGGTGCCATCAAGTATGCTACCACTGGAAGTTTTTTCTTTAGTCTTCGCGGAAAGTCACAAGAATTGCTAAATACCATACACCAAGAAGTGTCATTATGTTGTTAATCAACTGAGAGAAAGCTTATTGCTCTCGGCGAAGTGTACCCCAAAGTGTACCCTAAGAGGTTATGAGGAAATTTGAATTTTACTAGAAGCCAAGCTGAGCTTGGCTCCCCGGGACGGGCTCGAACCGCCGACCTAATGATTAACAGTCATCCGCTCTACCGACTGAGCTACCGGGGAATTGAGGTGGAATCTTAAATGGAATCCACCCACGGGTCAAGCCTCAAGGATAAAAAATCAATGATTTTCTATAAATTGTTGTAATCGATCCATGGCTTTCTCCAAAATACTCATGCTGGTCGCAAAAGAAATGCGGATGCATCCCTCGGTACCAAACGCTGAACCTGGAACCAAGGCAACACCAACATCTTGTAATAAGCGCTCTGCAAATTCAATATCGTTGGCAAAACCCATGCGATCAATCACCTCTTGTACGTTGGGGAAAATATAAAATGTCCCATCGGCAGGGATCACCTGAACCCCAGATAAGGTGGATAGACGTTGAACCACATACTGGTGTCGCTCTTTAAAGGCCAACACCATGTCTTGAATGGATTCATTACCGCCATTTAATGCCGCAACGGCGGCCTTTTGTGCAATAGAACAAGGATTAGAGGTTGACTGTGATTGAATGGTTTTCATGGCGTCAATAATCTCCACAGGACCTCCCGCATAGCCAATACGCCATCCTGTCATCGCGTAGGCTTTTGAAACGCCATTTAGAACAATGGTGCGATCGTATAATTCAGGACATGCATCTAAAATATTGACAAAAGGTTGCGACCATAAAATATGTTCATACATATCATCAGTGGCAATCATGACATGGGGGTGTTGTTTTAAGACGGCACCCAATGCTTGCAGCTCTTCATAAGAATAAGCCATGCCTGAGGGGTTTGAGGGGCTATTGAGCATCAGTAATTTGGTTTTTGGTGTGATGGCATCAGTCAATTGCTGGGCAGTGATTTTATAGCGCATTGCAGGCGTTGTGGGGATGATAACAGGCCTGCCTGCAGCCAACAACACAATGTCTGGGTAAGACACCCAATAAGGCGCGGGAATCAAGACTTCATCACCTTCTTGGATGAGTACTTGGCATAAATTATAAATACTTTGTTTGCCACCGCAGGAAACAATCACTTGATTGAGGTCGTAATCCAAACCATTTTCGCGTTTAAATTTGTCGCAAATGGCTTTTTTTAATTCAGGAATGCCATCCACGGCGGTGTATTTGGTAAAGCCTGCCCCAATGGCAGCAATGGCCGCATCTTTGATGTGCGTTGGGGTGTCAAAATCAGGTTCTCCAGTACCTAGTCCAATAATATCCAAACCAGACGCACGCATTTTGGCCGCTTTTTCGGCCACGGCAAGGGTGGGTGATGGTTTTACTTGCTTCACGCGATGAGTCAATGCAAAATTCATGGTTAAACTCCTGTTGTTGATGTTTTATCATGAAAGACGTTTTTAGTATTCAAGCCCCTTATGAGCCCGCAGGCGATCAGCCTACGGCCATTGCTTCATTGATTGATGGAATCCAGCAAGGTTTAGCACATCAAATTTTATTGGGTGTCACCGGTTCTGGAAAAACCTTCACCATTGCCCAAGTCATTCAAGCACTGAAAAAACCAACGTTGATTATGGCGCCCAACAAAACCTTAGCCGCACAATTGTATGGCGAATTTAAAACGTTTTTTCCCGATAATGCGGTTGAGTATTTTGTATCTTATTACGATTATTATCAACCCGAAGCGTATGTTCCTGCTTCAGATACTTTTATTGAAAAAGACTCGTCGATTAATGAGCATATCGAACAAATGCGCCTATCAGCAACCAAAGCGTTGATTGAGCGACGTGATGCCATTATTGTTGCGACGGTATCGGCCATTTATGGTTTGGGCGATCCGGATCTTTATCTTCGTATGGTATTACATCTCTCTCAAAAAGAGCAATGCTCCCAACGGAAAATACTACAACGATTGGCAGAAATGCAATACACGCGAACGACTTTGGATTTATCACGTGGACAATTTCGGGTGCATGGTGATGTGATTGATGTTTTTCCAGCGGATGAAGAAAAAGATGCATTGCGTATTGAGCTGTTTGATGATGAGGTTGTTTCTTTGGCCTATTTTGACCCGTTAACAGGCGTTTTGATTCGACGACTTCCCCGCGTGACGATTTTTCCAAAAACGCATTATGTAACACCAAGAGAGCGTTTGTTGGAAAGCATTGAATGCATCAAAGCCGAATTACAAGCCCGCTTAACGGTGTTAACCGAGCAAAACAAATTGGTTGAAGCACAACGTCTACAACAGCGTACTTATTTTGACATCGAAATGATGGTGGAGCTTGGGTATTGCTCTGGAATAGAAAATTATTCGCGTTATTTATCAGGACGCCAAGAAGGCGAGCCACCACCAACACTGTTTGATTATCTACCCGATGATGGATTGTTGGTGGTGGATGAATCACATGTGACCATCCCTCAAATTGGTGGCATGTACCGAGGCGATCGCGCGCGCAAAGAAACATTGGTGAATTATGGTTTTCGGCTGCCTTCGGCATTGGATAATCGCCCCATGCGTTTTGAGGAATTTAGTGATCGTGCGCCACAAACCATTTATGTCTCCGCCACGCCCGGTCCTTATGAGCAAGCGCAAGCTGGCAATGTTGCCGAGCAATTGGTTCGTCCAACAGGACTGATTGATCCCGAAGTTTTCATAAGACCCGTGGTCAATCAAGTGGATGATTTGCTGTCGGAAATACATGCGGTGATTGCCACAGAACAAAGAGTTTTGGTGACCACATTGACCAAAAAAATGTCCGAACATTTAACGGATTATCTGCGGGAGCAAGGAGTTAAAGTTCGTTATTTGCACTCGGATGTGGACACGGTAGAGCGAGTTGAGATTCTTCGAGATTTGCGTTTGGGCGCTTTTGATGTTTTGGTGGGGATTAATCTTTTACGAGAGGGTTTGGACATCCCCGAAGTGGCCTTGGTGGCTATTTTGGATGCGGATAAAGAAGGATTTTTGCGCTCGGAGCGTTCGCTTATTCAAACCATTGGTCGTGCGGCACGCAACATTCATGGGCGGGCGATTTTGTATGCAGATAAAATAACCCAGTCCATTCAAAAAGCCATGGATGAAACCCAACGTCGACGTGAAAAACAAATGCAATACAATGTGGTGCATGGCATTACACCGAAAGGCATTCAAAAAGAAATCACCGATGTTCTTGACGGCGCCTATTTTAATCCAAAAAATCATGACAAGGTTAAGGTTGATGAGTCTATTAAAATACCACTACCCATGAATGAGCTGGCAAGGCGTATTCATGTGCTTGAAAAACAAATGCATGCATATGCAAAAAATATGGAGTTTGAGCAAGCGGCCAAAGTTCGGGATGAATTGTTGGTGTTGCAACAACAATTCAAGAGTTAAAAATAAACCCCAATTTGTGCCAGGAATGTGTTTGAAGAACCCCCCG
>CAISSD010000161.1 GCA_903887975.1 uncultured Legionellaceae bacterium
AGCATTGAATAGTGTCAAAACACTTTGAACCATCATCATCAACGCCCCAACACCTGGATTCATGGAACAGCCAAAAGCCAAAAGACCACCAGAAGCAATAAGCTCCATGAGTACATTATACCCAAGATTGAACATCAAATTTTGATTGACCGCATCGGTGGTTGTTTTTGCGACTTCAAACAAAGCCAAAACCGAAAGCAATGAAGATCCCAAAATTTGAACATCTGAAGCCTCTTCGGTGATGAGATCATTCAAATTGGATTGAATTGAAATGCCCAACTCACAAGCACGCATCCCTGGTGCATCATTAGCACCATCACCAATCATGGTGACCACATGATTGTTTTCCTGTAATTGCTTTAAATAAAATGATTTGGTCTGACGCTTTGGATGATTCAATGATAATTCAGGAAGACAGTGGGCAAAAACATCTGCTTCATCAATACCCACCCATCTCGCCAAACGATGCGCCGTTGCCGCGTCTTTTCCAGTCATCAAACAAACACGCTTTCCTTGATTTTTTAATGCCTGTACCACATAAGGTGCCTCAGGCTTTAATTCATCTCGAATCACAATATGGCCAAGAATGATCTTATCACGGGCCAAATAAATCACTTGTTCATCGGGCTTTAAACCCACCACATGCAAATCATTTTTGCCAAAACCTTGCTCTTGCATCATGGTTGCATCACCTACAACATAAACACATCCCGCGTCCTCACCAACAACACCTGAGGGATGATGCTTCATATTGACTAAACCACGCAATGCCACACCAACCCGTTTTGCATAATCAACAATGGCCTTAGCAAAAACATGATTGCAATCTTGCTCCAATGACGCCATCAACCCAATCAATTGTTCTTTGGTCCAATGATGTTGATAAGGGACAATTGTGACAATCTCTCGAGTGCCTTTGGTTAGCGTTCCTGTTAAATCAAAAACAACACAATCAACCTTCGACGCCGTTTCTAATTGCTCCGCACTTTTAAACAAAACACCTTGTTCTTTGGCTTTGCGCCAACCTATATTTCGAATCAAAGGTGCAATCATCCCCAACACACAAGGACAAGCCGAAGCCAAAACCGCCACCACGCATTGAAGCGCAACCGCCACGCCACAACAATACCCCACCACAAGACCTGAAAGCACCGCAACAATAAGAATCACTGAAATAAAATAAGTAAAAATTTTATCCCAAAATAATGGTGGTTGTTTTTTGGTTTTTAACAATGCTTTATCCAATCGTGCCAAATAAGAATCATCTTTGGTACGAATGATTTCAAACTTCATCGGTTTTGAATGTTGGCCTAGGATCATCCCGGCCAACAGCACATCGCCAAAAACATGAGTCTTAAGATCCGATGAACCCGTAATTAAAATCTCATTCATTGAACACGCTTCAAGTGCTCTAACATCAAAAGGTAGCTTGTCTCCAGGATTTAATTGGATGACATCACCAATTTTAAAATCTTTAAATTTTTTTTTATCAAGACGTCCATTGTGTTCATCAACGGCATCAAATTCTTCATCGTCCCTAAAGCTTTGGAATCGAGTTTGAATCTTCATGCTCTTTAACATTTGACGTTCAATCTCAAGACCCAAATGCCGAAAACCAAACATCAATAAACCAACTTCAAACATCAAGGGCCAACCAGGAATAAATAAAGCAGCAATGGATGCCGCGATTGCCACCACACTACTGATGAGAAATAGCGTGTCCATGGTTAAATAACCCTGTTTATAAAAACCATCAATGGCTAGACGATAAGAATGCTGCCCCACAAAATAAGTCAACGCGATGGTCATGATTGCCAAAGGAATTCCTAAAGACAAACTTAAACCACCCAAAATCATGGGGATGAGCATCGCGATGATCCCCATAGAAATCCCAAGAGCCCCCCAAAACCCATGCTGAGGATCCACCTCATTGACTGAATTCAAGCTCAAGGTGTAGGGCAATAGGTCTTGCAACACACAGGCTACTTCATCAGCAGTCAAATCATCTTGTACAATGGTGAGGGTCAATATTTTGTTGGTCACATCAACCACAATGGATTGAGCGTCAATATCCAAAACAGCATCGTGACTGCATTGATATTGTGCCAATAATGATTCAATGTTTTTTTGACATGCAACACACGAAATGTCTGGTAAAGAAAATTGATACTGTCTAGCCATGCTCTGCCTGAATCATACCGTTCAAACGATCGGTTTTTGCAATGGCTTTTTGAGCAAGTTCGGCTTCTTGTCGCGAAGCAAAAGGCCCCACAATCACCCGAAACCATTGCGTGTTTTGTTTTAACACCGGTGATACACCCACTTCAAAGCCGCGACGCAATAAAGAAGCTTTCATGCGTAAAGCTTCTGATTGAACACGAAATGCTGCCACTTGAATGAGATATCCTCTTTTCGACACGGGTTCTGACTTCACAGGCATGGGCTTCACCACCGCCACAGCAACGTCATGAGTGTCTAATGCATCTTCTTTGGCTGACTCTGGCGTCGTCAATAACGTGTAAAATTCAAATTTCGGTTTGGGAACCACTGTTTCTTGTGGTTGAACCACTTTGGCTAAAACAGGATGTTCTGCCAATACATGCTGTTGCACCCAGGCCCCGATAAGTTCCATGTTGTAATAAGAGGCACTCAAATAACCTGCAATAAATGATAATGAAGACCACATGAGGGTTCGAAATAATGCCGCTGGTACGGCTTGATGGCTGTTTTTTTTAGAATAATTGGCCATCACATACGCTCGGGTGCATTAACGCCAAGAAGCAACAAACCTTGATTCAACACACATCGAACCGCTTCCAATAACGTTAGACGTGCATTTCTTAAAGATGCTTCCTCGCAAATCAAAGGCAGTGCATTGTAATATCCATGCAATCCTTGGGCCAGATCACGTAAATAATAAGCCACTTGATGGGGTTCACACGCTTTTGCCGCAGACTCTATCATTTCTGGATATTGAGAAAGCACATTCATTAACGAGATTTCGTGGGGCTCAACCAAGAGATGCAATGAGGCCAAACCTTGTTCTTGATGCCAATCCAACTGGCGCTCTTGAAGTTGGCGCATCACACTACATATTCTTGCATGCGCATATTGTATGTAATAAACCGGATTGTCACTGGATTGAGATTTAGCCAAGTCCAAATCAAAATCCATGTGTTGCTCGGATTTTCGCGCCACATAAAAAAATCGCGCGGCATCACACCCAACCTCTTGTCGAAGTTCTCGCAATGTCACAAAAGAACCACTTCGTGTTGACATTTGTACCCGCTCGCCATGTCGATACAAAATGGCAAATTGTACCAACAACACATCCAAAGCATCAGCATCATGACCCAAAGCATGTACCGCCGATTTAATTCTGGTGATGTATCCATGATGATCGGCACCAAATACATCAATCACTCGGTCAAATCCACGTGCATATTTGTCCCAATGATAAGCAACATCAGAAGCAAAATAGGTCGCCTGGCCATTCGCGCGCACTAAAACTCGGTCTTTTTCATCACCAAAATCTGTGGCCTTAAACCACAGCGCACCTTGTTGCTCATAGGTATGGCCGGCTTTGGTTAGGGCTTCAATACCTTTTTGAATGGCGCCCTTATCAAACAACGATTGCTCAGAATACCAATCATCATAAACCACGCCAAACTCACGTAAATCTTCTTGAATGTCTTTTAGAACCGAACCAAGAGCGCATTGGTGGATGGTGGCAAACCCTGCTGCGCTTAGCAAAGCTTTTGCACGCAAGATTAACGCATCAATATAAGCGTCTTTATCATCTTGCGCTGACAGACCCATCATGACATCTTGCCATGAATGCGCATAAATAGGCCCAAATTGATTTAAAATATCTTGGGCAATATCCACCACATAATCACCCTGATACGCATTTTCAGGAAAAACAATCGATTCGCCCGTTAACACCAAATAACGAAGCCAAACACTCACGGCCAGAATATCCATCTGCCGACCAGCATCATTCACATAATATTCAGAAACGACACTAAAGCCCGCCAAAGTCAGTAGATTGGCAAGGCTGGCACCAAACGCAGCACTTCTGCCATGCCCAACATGCAAAGGCCCGGTTGGGTTGGCTGAAACAAATTCCAGCAACACTTTTTTACCATGTCCAAACGTACTGGCGCCAAATGCATCTTTTTGCGTTAGAATCTCGTTGACAACATTCATTTGTGCACCAGGAACCAAGAAAAAATTAATAAAACCCGGTCCTGCCAATTCAATTTTTAGCAACAAAGGATGTGGTTTAATGGTTTTGATGAGGTGCTCTGCCAAAACACGTGGCGCAAGATTGGCTTTTTTAGCCAAAACCAAAGCAATATTGGTTGCAAAATCCCCGTGCGTTTGATCTTTAGTGCGATCAACAACAATGCGCTCATTCAATTCATTTGGAATGATTCCAAGCTGGCTTAATGCATTCAATGCATGTTGCAGCGATTGTTCAATGATTGCTTTCATCAAAAACACATGACCTTAGAAAAAGTGCTATTATGCACTTTTTGTTTTTTTTTGCATAGAGCCATAAAACCTTGTTGACACATTGTTTATCTATAGAATTTTAGGCTGTATTGTGTTATCGTTGTGAATATTCAATTTGGGCGTAAAATATATTTTAAAGTAAGGGTAATGTCATGGTTATTTTCGATCCTCTTTTATTGGCACGCATTCAGTTTGCATTTACAGTAAGTTTTCACATTGTATTTCCTGCGTTTTCCATCGGTCTGGCGAGTTTTTTAGCCCTTCTTGAATGGCAGTGGTTGCGCACCAACGATACCAATTATCGCGATACGTATCAATTTTTAATCAAGATTTTTGCGGTTGTTTTTGGTATGGGCGTTGTCTCGGGCGTGGTCATGTCTTACCAATTTGGCACCAACTGGTCGGTATTTTCTGATAAAGTATCCAATGTCATTGGTCCTCTTTTAGGCTATGAAGTCTTGACAGCCTTTTTTTTGGAAGCGTCATTTTTGGGGATTATGCTTTTTGGTTGGAAAAAAGTAAGCCCCAAAATGCATTTTGCAGCCACCTGTATCGTTGCTTTTGGAACGTTGATTTCCGCTTTTTGGATACTGGCAGCGAACTCTTGGATGCAAACACCACAGGGATTTCATGTCGGTGAGGATGGACGTTTATTCCCAACCCATTGGTTGACTGTTATTTTTACTCCTTCTTTGCCTTATCGCTTGGCCCATATGTTGACTGCAGCGTATCTGACAACCGCTTTTGTGATCGGTGGCATTGGGGCATTTTATTTATGGCATAAACGACATATCCCACAAGCAAAAATTATGCTGGGCATGGCGACCCTTTTAACCGCACTGGCTTCACCCATGCAACTTTTTTTAGGCGATGCGCATGGGTTAAATACCCTAAAATACCAACCGGCAAAAGTAGCTGCCATGGAGGGTATTTGGAACAACGAAAAAGGCGCGGGCTTAAGATTGTTCGCCATACCTGACTCTAAAAATGAAATGAATCATTATGAGCTCATCATCCCTCATTTAACGAGCCTTATTCTGACACATCATTATAATGGAGAAGTCAAGGGACTTAAGTCGTTTGAAAAAGAAAACAGACCTCCTATAGGCATGGTTTTTTGGGCATTTCGTATCATGGTAGGCTTGGGATTTTTGATGATTTTTTTGAGTCTAACAAGCGCTGTGCAATATTTGCGAGGCAAACTATTCAACAGTGCCATCATGCAAGGTTTTTGGATGCTCATGATGCCCTCTGGTTTTGTGGCGGTTTTGGCGGGTTGGTTTGTGACCGAAGTAGGACGACAACCCTTCACCGTTTATGGCGTTGTTCGAACCACAGAATCGGTGTCACCAGCCATTATCCGCTCTGAAGTCGGTTTGTCTTTGTTGGCGTTTGTTGTGATGTATACCTTGGTGTTTGGTGCCGGCAGTTATTATATTATTAAATTAATTCGCAAAGGAATTCCTGTCATTAAAGACGAAGAACCGTATTATAAACACGGAAAAACTGCATCCATCATTGAGGGAATAACAGAAGAAGGAGCATCTCATGTTTGATTTTTCAACTTTAATTGATTTACCACTCATTTGGGCTTTATTAATTGCCACTGGCGTACTTATTTATGTCCTTTTGGATGGCTTTGATTTAGGTGTTGGTATTTTATTTCCTTATGCGCCTTCAAATAAATGTCGTGATCGATTAATGAATTCCATAGCCCCTTTTTGGGATGGCAATGAGACTTGGCTGGTTCTTGGTGGTGGTGGATTATTCGTGGCATTTCCTCTGGCCTACTCTATTCTTTTGCCTGCATTTTATATTCCCATTATTTCAATGCTGATGGGGCTCATTCTCCGTGGCGTTTCTTTTGAATTTCGTTTTAAAGCAAGTGAGGAATCACGTCGATTATGGGATATTTCATTTCACATTGGTTCGGTGGTCGCGGCTTTATCACAAGGCTTTGTTTTGGGCGGATTTGTTCAAGGCGTTCATGTGGTTGGACGAAATTTCTCAGGCGGTCCTTTTGATTGGGCAACACCCTTTTCGCTCACAACTGGGGTAGCACTGGTTGCCGGCTATGCTTTATTGGGTTCAACCTGGCTTGTGATGAAAACTGAAGATCAAACACAAATTTGGGCGCGAAGAATGGCCAAATACGCCCTCATTTGGGTTGGTTTTTTTATGCTTTTAATCAGTTTTTTTATGCCCAGCATCAACCGTGATATTCAGCATCTATGGTTTCATTCCAATGCTTTTTATGTGTTAATGATTTTTCCTCTTTTAACGATGGTGTTCTTTTTAATAATTTGGCGTGATGTACACACAACGCAGGCAGAAACAAGACCATTTCTTGTGACCATGGGCATTTTTTTGATGTGTTATTTAGGGCTCACCATCAGTTTTTATCCTTGGATGATCCCCTTTCATTACACCCTATGGCAGGCGGCGGCTTCAGGACCAAGTTTATCATTGGTGCTCGTGGGTGTGGCACCTTTGTTACCGCTTATTTTAGCGTACACGGGCTATTGTTATTATATTTTTCGAGGTAAAACCGACCATGAACCAATGTATTAATAAAATTCTAAATCCAAAAATGAAACAATGGCTTTGGTTTGTGGGATTATGGTTTTTAGGCTTGGGCAGCGTCATCTTGATGACTTTGCCCATTAAATTGTTGATAAAGGCTTGTCAATAAGGAAGATTAAATGGAAAAGAACTATCCTGAAATAACCAAACGAATCAGTGACAATATGAAAACACTGCGAAAAGATATTGCTAAGACGATGCAGGGTTTTTCGAGTTTGGCACAAGCGGCAACCGAAAGCGGTGCTCTTGATAAAAAAACTAAGGAATTAATTGCATTGGCCATCGGCGTATCGACACGATGTGATGGCTGCATCGGATTTCATACCGAGGCACTCATTAGACTTGGTGTTTCTCGAGAAGAATTTGAAGAAACTTTGGGTATGGCCGTCTACATGGGCGGCGGTCCTTCCCTTATGTACGCAGCAGATGCTTTGCTTGCTTTTGAACAATTTTCATCGAAAATCAATAGTTTGGACGTATAGCTGTTTTCTTAATTTAAAAAAGTCAATTCATCAATGATTTACTCTAAAGATAAAATCATAGTATCCTTGACGCTTATAAAATCTAATGAACTTTTATTTCGTGTTATCCAATCCCTGTGATACCCTACATGGCGTAGGTCCGGCACTTGCTACCAAACTCAAGCAATGCGGTATTCATACACTGCAAGATTTAATCTTTCATCTGCCCTATCGTTATCAAGACCGAACACGCATCACACCCATTCGTGATGCCTCCATCAACGAATGGTGTGTTGTTGCAGGACGAATCTGTAAAATTGAAATCAAACAGGGCAAGCGCCCCATGTTGTATTGTTATGTCGAAGACAAAACAGGTCTTTTACGACTGCGTTTTTTTCATTTTTACAAACAACAAATCACCCAGTTCAATAATAATCCTTGGATTCAAGCCTTTGGCGAGGTTCGAGGCAGTGCGACCATATTAGAAATGATTCACCCCGAATATCAACTCATCGACGAAGGGACTGTATGCCAAGTTGAAGAACATTTCACCCCCATTTATGCCAGCACTCAAGGCCTAAGCCAATATAAACTGAGGGAACTCATCACAAAAACCTTGGACACGCATCTTGATGATTTAAACGCATTGGAATGGATGTCTGAAGCACAACGATTGCATTTCCAAGTAGACTCAATGCCCAAAGCCATCAAAACCTTACACCATCCAAACCCTGAAACTCAATTATCCCAACTGGAAAATGGCCAACACCCAAGTCTTAAGCGCATCATTATCGACGAGCTTTTAGGCCAGCTTTGTAGCCTAAACATCGCCAAACTTCATCGTCAAAACCTCAAAGCGCCAATATTTCCCTCTTCATTCGAACAACAAAACGCTTTTTTAACGCAACTTCCGTTTCAATTGACCAACGCTCAACATCGAGTTGTTTTAGAAATCATAAACGATTTGAATCAACCCACACCGATGATGCGTTTGGTTCAAGGTGATGTTGGCTCGGGAAAAACCGTAGTCGCAGCAGCCGCGGCATTAACAGCCATGCACAATCATCATCAAGTCGCATTGATGGCGCCCACAGAACTTTTGAGTGAGCAACATTTTAAAAATTTCAGTCTTTGGTTTGCCAATACGTCATTTAAAATTCTTTACTTAACAGGCTCCATGAAAAAAAGTGCACGCATGCAATGTTTTGAAGCACTGAAACATCATGAATGTGATCTCTTAATTGGCACCCATGCGCTGTTTCAAGAATCGGTGGATTTTGCACGCCTTGGTCTTGTCATGATTGATGAACAACATCGATTTGGCGTCGAGCAACGAGCCAAACTTTGGCAAAAAGGGCAAATCAACAATACCATCCCACACCAACTATTAATGACCGCAACCCCCATTCCCAGAACACTTGCCATGACACACTATGCCGATTTGGATTTATCCATCATCGATGAATTACCCCCAGGGCGAACTCCTGTGCAAACTGCAGTGCTGCATGAAGCCAAAAGAGCCCCCATCATTGAGCGCCTTAAACATACGTTTTTAAATCAGCAACAAGCCTATTGGGTGTGTGTGTTGATTGATGAATCAGAAAAAATTCAGTGCGTCAATGCCACCCAAACGGCTGAAAACTTAAAAGTACTATTGCCCCAAGCGCGCATTGGCCTTATCCATGGACAAATGCGCGCGCAAGAAAAAGAAGACATCATGAAGGCTTTTAAAGATCATCACCTGGATTTATTGGTCGCAACCACCGTGATTGAAGTGGGTGTTGATGTTCCCAATGCCAACATCATGATTATTGAAAATGCCGAACGATTGGGTTTATCACAACTCCACCAATTACGTGGTCGCGTTGGCCGAGGAAGCCAGCAAGCTTATTGTGTGTTGATGTACCAAACACCTTTATCAAATACCGCACGCATGCGTTTAAACACCTTGCGTGATACCACTGATGGGTTTGTCATTGCCGAAAAGGATTGGGCCTTGCGTGGGTCGGGATCACTTTTAGGCACCCAACAAACCGGATATAAACCTTATAAAATTGCCAATTTACAACGCGATGCGCCATTACTCCATGATTTGAGCGCCTTAGCAAAATCATTGGTGATTGAAGATCCCAATAAGGCACACATCATTGCCAAGCGTTGGCTTGGTGCGTATCAGGATTATTTAAACAGCTAGCGAGCTTTGATGAATACTGGTAAAATGACACCCAATTCATCTCAAACAACACTTATGCTTTATGGCTCACAATCATCGCTATCAGGAAGCCAAACGCGTCACAATTATTGGCGGTTTGCTCAACGCATTGTTGGGGGTTATCAAGCTCATTGGTGGTGTTCTTTTTCACTCTCATGGCTTGATTGCTGATGGATTTCATTCGTTGGCAGATTTGTTAACCGATGGCATGGTGTTGTTTGCATCCAAATATGGCAGTCAAATTGCCGATGATCGACATCCCTATGGACATCAACGCATTGAAACAGCAGCTACATTTTTGTTGGCTGTGCTTTTAATTCTAACGGGCTCAGGCATTATATGGGATTCTTTAACGCATTTAATCCATGACACTCAATCAAAAGTCCATATTGAGTCATTAGCCATCGCGCTGATTTCTATTTTAGTGAATGAAGGTTTGTATCAATATACCCTATTCGTTGGTCAATCCATTAACTCTTCGCTCATCATTGCCAACGCATGGCATCATCGATCGGATGCAGCCGCATCGCTTGTTGTGCTGCTTGGGATACTCGGTAATATCTTGGGATTTTTATGGTTGGATTCAATGGCTGCAATAGTGGTTGGGGTTATGATCATTCAAATGGGGAAAAATTATGGTTGGAATAGTGCGCAAGAACTCATCGACACCGCGATTGATCCTTTGAAAATTGCCAAAATTGAATCCATCATCAACAACACCCATGGCGTGCAAAAAATACATCAGTTACGCACCCGAAGCATGGGACAAGATATCTTTGTGGACGTTCACATCTTGGTGGATCCTTTTATTTCGGTGTCCGAGGGACATTATATTGCGCAAAATGTTCATCAGTTCTTAATGCAAAACATTAAAAAAATCAAAGATGTCACCGTGCATGTTGATCCTGAAGATGATGAAACACAGAGCCCCTCTTTTCACCTCCCCAACCGCTTTCACATCGAACAAACATGGATTAAACCTTGGAAAGACAAATTCCCAGAAATTTTATCCTGCAACATTCATTATCTTGATGGTGTCATGACGCTGGATTTGTTTTTGGATGATTCATTAGAAAGCACACAAACGCTTCAAGCGTTTATTTTAAACGACATCAATCAAAGAAAAACACACTCGATTCACGTGCGTTTTTTCATCGCCAAACCAGGAAATAATGAATGACTATTGATACATTAAAAATTATTTTTGCCCTATGTATTTTTGTCATGATCATTATTTCGGGCTGGTATCCTTTCAAACAACGTCGTGAAAAGGCAACTCATGTTGATTTTGCTTTGGGTGAAACCATCGCAACGGGTGTATTTTTGGGTGCAGCGCTGCTACACATGTTACCCGAATCTCAAAGCATGTTTGAACAACATCATTTTGTTTATCCGTTTGCTTATTTAATCACAGGCGTGGTGTTTTTAATGTTTCTTTGGTTTGAGCACCTGGCCAAAGAAATGTACCATCATCATGACAAGACTCATCCAGCGTTTGCACTGGTTGCATGGGTGATGCTCTCCATTCATTCTTTGGTTGTGGCTTCTGCATTAGGATTAAGTCAAGAAGCACCTTTTGTCATGATGCTGTTTTTTGCCATCATCATCCATAAATGGGCAGAAAGTTTTGCCATGGCGATACAGCTGAATCGTAGCCAACTCAAAACAACCCAAAACTGGTTTCTTTTTATTCTTTTCGCACTCATGTCTCCACTGGGAATTTTTATCGGCTGGCGCGTTGGGCACACCGTTTCCACACAGTCGTTATTAGATCCCATCTTAATGGCCACATCTGCGGGTACATTTTTGTACCTTGGCACCTTACATGGGCTTGAGCGATGTGTTTTGGTCGAGCATTGTTGTAACTTACGTTATTTTAGTTTTGTGATTATTGGGTTTTTATTGATGGCGGCCGTTGCGGTTTATATTTAAATCGCGTGCTGCAAAACAGTACATACCCACTTGAGGATGCGGCCGATGAAATACAGCTCGGACCCCATTCAATGCAACACGTACCCTAGAACCGCGTCCCTCCGAATTTTGGTACTAATTCAAGTTTATGGTTTTAGGCAACAAAAGAACATAAACACCCCTGTTTTGCGTGCTGTTCGCAAGCTTCATTGCCTTCTCACCCGAGCCCCAATAAATGTCTCCCCGCACCGCACCTTTGATTGCGCCACCTGTATCTTGTGCAATCATTAAACGTCTAAAGGGTTTATCTTCATGTGATGTCTCATCAAACAAATCAGTTTCCAACCAAAGAGGCACACCCAAAGGGATCCATTGTCTATCAACCGCCATCGAATATCCCGGTGTTAACACCACCCCCTGCGCCCCAGTAACATGGTGCTTTTTTTGAGTGGTAAAAAAAACAAACGATGCATTGGTGTTTAAAATGGTTTCTGATTCTTTGGGGTGTGTATTTAAATAAAGACGCATCGCATCATATGACGCATCATTTTGCCTCAAAATTCCATGTTTAATAAAATAATTGGCAACGGAAGTGTATTTGTGTCCATTGGTTCCCGCATAACCCAAATAAAACACCCGACCATCAGGTAATGTTAATGCCCCTGAGCCTTCAATCTCTAAA
>CAISSD010000162.1 GCA_903887975.1 uncultured Legionellaceae bacterium
ATGAATCATGGTATCGATTTAATCGCAAAGATCTTTCTGTAACCAATATGCTTCGTGAAAATAAAAAAATCATCCTAACAGGTAGCGCCGCTCCCGAACTCACCGATGCGTTACTGCAATTATTCATCCATCGACAAAATAATCCAGAGGCCACTGGAACACTCTATTGGCTAAGTCGCGCACCCATTCATGGTATTGCATCAACCGTAGAAAACATCAGCTGGGACAGAAAAAAAGCAGCATTAAGTCGTTATGGTTTTAACCATGGCCCATTGGATGCATTAATCGAACATCAAAAAGAATCCTTTGCGCGCTTAAAAACACGTTTAACCTATGTATCCATTCATCCAGAACGAGAAAGCGCTCAGTGTTTTACAGGTATTGAAGCGTCGATGCCCTTAAACGTTGTCATCAAATCCTATTGCAACACATCGGCTAAGAAAGACAGCGAAGACTTTATTCAAGAACGATTGAATGAGGTTTCTTTAGCCTTAGCCAAATACCCCTTGGTTTATTTGGCAGGATTAACAGGCGTTGGCAAAAGTTGGTTTGTGGCAACTTATTTAAATCAACATGGTTGTCAACTATTCACTGGCGAAGATTCCAAAACCATACAAACATGGGCCACAACAAACGCCAATCAATGGGTGATTTTATTTTTGGATGAAGCCAATTTATCTTCTCGATTATGGAGTGAATTTTCTGGATTGATGCACAGACAACCTGGAATTTTAATCGATGGCGTTTATCATGAGTTATCTCAAAACCATAAAGTGGTTTTTGCCGGCAATCCGCTCCATTACGGTGATGACAGAACCATTGCGCCATTTTTTCGTGATTATGGCATGAGTGTGGTGTTTCAACCGCTGGCACCTGCTTTTATTTATGAAAACACCATCAAGCCCATTTTAATGCATGCCTTTGATGAAGCCACCACCCAAAACATTGCCACACCTTTATTGGCCGTTTATGAGTTTTTAATCCGTCACTCCAAAGTCGACGTCTTGATGTCCCCACGTCAAGTCCAAGCCATGGCCCTGCACGTATGGAAAGAAAAACAGCTGAATCCTCACCTTAATGCCATCACTATTGCAGCGTATTATGCACATCACATGGCAAAACAGTGGGTACCCCAGCATTTATTGCACGAGTTCTTAAGTCATTTCCCCCCGATTGAAAGAACGTTTACAAACCCTATTTATCCCCAATTTCAATCGTATTACCATACCACATCACGACAACATTTATTGGATGATGTGGTGGATAATCTATTATTAAGACATGTTCAACGACAAACCGACGAACGTGCGGCCGCCATACTTCGTTTTGGCGGACTTCATCGTTTTGTGATTGAAGGCAGTCCTGGTATTGGTAAAAGTGAATTTTTGCGTGAAGTATTTCAAGGGTTGAATATTCACCCCGTCAATATCTCACCTACTTTTTCACAAGAAAACAAAGAAAAATTATTACTCGATGCTTTTGATCAAGGCGAGGTGGTCATGGTTGACGAAATCAACAGCATGCCTTCTTTAGAAAAGCTTTTAAATGCATTATTGGATGGCAAACACCCCAAAGAAAACAATCGAGCACCACAATACCCAGGATTTCGATTGTTCGGTACCCAAAATCCCATCACCATGGCGGGTCGACAAAAAGTAAGCCCAGCATTGCAAAATCGCAGCATTCATCACATCATGCCAGATTATGAAGCTCATGAACTACACGATATATTACATCAAAAAGGGCTTCATGATGAGGTAATAAGAAACGCCCTTGTTGCGGCATTTTTAAAAAAATCCCAACAGGCCATGCATCAACATGAGGCACTAAAACCCAATCTACGTCATTTGCTTCGACTGGTCGAACAACATCAAGAAAATCATGGTGCTATTTGTAATTCAATGTCGCATTAAATCCTTCTTCAGATGATTCATACTCATCTGCCACATGTGGAATATCATTAAAAAGACCATATGAACTAAGGGGAACCTCTTCTTGTTCAGAAAAACCCCGCATTAATGCCGGTGTTGCCGGCATACTTTCATAAAAAGAACGATGCCGCTCATAAATTGCACCATCTTGTAGCAAGATATTCATCAGCAATTCATTAATCAAACGTTCCTTCTGCGCAAAATCGCATTCTTTAGAAAAAAATTCAGCCAAACCAAATAAATTTTTGGCGTCAATCAAGGGAATTTCGGGCTCAATAAAATTGGGCTTTTCTGAACTGACTTTTTGTAAATCAACATACTCTAATTCTTGAAGATTTTCCAATACCGCTTTAAGACCGCTGGATTGGCTCAAACAAAATTGTTGTTCACTTTGTATTTTAGAAAAAAATAAAGATTGTACCCGCTTATAAATATTTTGCTTGCGACACTCTTGTTCAAAAAAAGTCAAAAAAGATTGTTTTTGAGCATCCTCAGAGGACGCCGTCGCCTCTTTTTGTTGGGTTTGACAAAGCTTAATAAACTCAATAAAAGGCCGTGCTTCTTCGGGTTGTTTATCACATTCCATTTCAGCACGCATGCACATGTGCGGGACAATGGAGATAAAAAACGTCAATCCATTGATTTCATCAGGAGCATGATCATAATATTTAATAAAATAAGCGCTGTTAAAAAATCGAGATAGTTCAAGAGAAGGATAAAACTGTTTTAAACTAGACAACGAATTGATGGCTTGCTGACAATATTTATCAAACACCACATCATAAATTGCCGCCGGATTTTTATCACATACGCCTGTGATTAAAGTCATGGCTTTGATTTGACGCACCAATTCTATATTGCTTGGCGATACAATCTCAATTTTTGCCGCCTGCAGACTCTTTTCAAAGACATGTGCCAATTCGGACAAATCTGAGGTTTGGGAAGGGCTATAGACCATGGTGGTTCCAAGCACAATAATGTGTTGCACAACGTAGCGTATCAAATTTTTAATTCGCTCGGGTGGTGCTGGATCCAAGCCTTCGATGAACCAATTCATCACATATTCAGCGGTGGCTTGCTCAACGGTTGCATGCATTCCGCGTTTTTTTTGTTCAAAATCATGGCAAGCAATTGAAAATTGAATGATTTTACGTAAAAAAATTGTGGTGGGCTCATCATCCAAAAAAAGTCTTAATGCTTTGGCAGCAAGCATGGCTCGAACCCTAACTTCATAAGCATGGGGAATGGTGTGATGCAGCAAATCAACCGTATTCGCCTGAGCCTCAATAAATTGTAATTTATCTTGATACAGTTGTTTCACCAACATTCGAATATCAGGTTTTGCTCCCCCTACCGGCAGCAAATACTGCTCAAGACACTGCAAAATATCATCGTGCAATGATTGCTGTAACCTTAAAACACCAATCACACTGTCAATATGATGAGCATTCAGATACAAATGATTTTTTGCTGGATCACAATAATCTCGCAGTTTTACCAATAGCCTGTCAAAAACACCCTGCTGATTGCCCGAAGAAGCAGGAGAAACACATTTAGAATGCAGCTCTTTAAAAAAAGCCAATGAATCAAGCGATAACATCCAGCATTGTTTGGTTTTAATCATGATGGTTGCCGCCATATTAAAATCAACGCAACGATTTTTTGGCTCAACCAAGGGGAATAAATAATTGGCAATCAACTGAAAATCTTGTGCAGATAAATTTTTTTCAATCAAAAGCCCCTTCAATGGGATTAAAACTTTTTCTTGACTAATGTCATGTTGACCACGAGCCTCAATCGTTTTAATCCATTGATCCACTTCACCTTGAACATCAAACAATCGCTGACTTACAGCCTTGAACATACACAACACTCCATAAAAATAGCATCAATACACTTCTGGCACTGCTGCCAACACAAGCAATGGGGTTTCGGGTAACCCTTGTAACACATAACCAATGCGTGGGCTTGATGCTTGATTGGTGATGGTATAATACGCAGAGATAATTTCATCTGGCAAAACAAAATCAGGTAACGTCGTGCCCTCTTTGACCACAATACTATAATTGGCAGCCGCCAAGCTCAGTTGGGGAATCAATGTCAGCAGTAAAAGATATTTTACGTACATCCTTCATCATTTCTTTGATTTTTATTTTCAAGATATTAGAAGATTTCCACAAGATAATTTGATAGGTGGCAACATAAATTATCAATTTTTGACTAAATACAATTGCGATTCGCCGGTGTCTAGACCGCAATCGCTCTATCAAGTCCCGGGAGGGCTGACAGCTTATGATTATTTATGATCGACTTCCTTTCACATATTTGGTAATTCATAAAACAACAGGAAAAAGATATTATGGTTCTCGATATGCCAAAAAGTGTCATCCATCAGATCTTGGATCCAAATATTTTACATCAAGTAAAGAAATAAAACATCTTGTTAAAATTGAAGGAGCGGATGCATTCATTTGGCAGGTTCGATTGCTTTGTAATTCAATTCAGCAGGCTAAAAAATTTGAATCTAGATTTCTTATTCGCATTAAAGCTGCTCAACGGTCAGATTGGTTTAATAAATCGAATGGAGGAACTAATTTTTATTGTTCTGGTCATTCTGACCAAACTAAACTTAAAATGTCAAAATCGCATTATGGTAAATTAAAAGGACCACTGG
>CAISSD010000163.1 GCA_903887975.1 uncultured Legionellaceae bacterium
CTGAAATTATGAAAGCCAAAAGCATGTCAATCCATGAGATTTATCTGATTCTGGATCCCAAACAAAGACCTACTCTTGAAAAAATGCACCTTCGTTGGGAAAAGAAAATGGAAAAAAAATGGGAATCGTGTTAAAAATAATGTTTCTATGGTGACAGGCTGGCACTTTAACCTGTCACTGCTTCCTCATCCAAAAGCAGCGCTTCGGTTTTTATCAAGTGCATCATCGTATCAGCAATGGCTTGGCGAAACTCTGGCGTTAAATTACCCGAAATCACAACATAGGGTATGTTGTTGGCAACATCTCGCATGAAACACACATCAATCATGCCATGAATTTCAGACACATCATATTGGTGCATGGGTATATTTTTTTGCACCAAACCAAATAATCCAGGCTTTAACTGATTTTTTTGTTTATTCAAAAAGTTAGACCACACATTCACATTAATCACAAATTGATTTTGACGGTTAAATCCAACCAATTTTTTACAAAAGTCTAAGAAATAATTCGTCAGACCCAACCCACGCAATATTTTTTGATACGCGTGGATCGCAAAAATTTGCAATTGATGAGTCATCTTTTTCTGTGCATTCAATCCATGGTTTAAACACGCAAATTTTAATAACGTTGGGCATTGCTGATGCGTATAACTTTCGCTTATGAATTGATGAATATTTTTTGCAATCGCTTGAAGCACTTGCGTTTTGCGATAATCCACTTTGATGGTTTCCATACGAATAAAGCAACCCAAAATACGATCGTGCCTTACATCATTTCGTGTCGATTTGACCACGTTCATAAATATTGGAAGTGTTGTTTTAGGATCGCCATGCTCACACTGAATTAACGAACGACCCAATACAGCACAAAATAAATCATTCAGATTAACACAAATATTCACACAAAATTGCTCTGCCTGCGCCAAAAGTACATCAGGAAATCGCACATACGTTGAATAAGCCCAATGTTTTGGATGCGGCGCATCCACACGATAGGCCTCAGGAACATGAAAAAAAGCCGCGTCTTTAAGGTATTCTTGCCAATACACCCAATGTCGACTCAAGGCCCCAAGCATACGCCCATGTTCTTCTTGAATATAAGTCACAAAAGATGATTCTTGAGGTGTTGGGTTTACGACCAATGAATTTTTTTGCTGTTGATGCATTAAATAATAATGCGATAATTCTGCATAAAACAACTCCATCGATGGTTCATCGGCAATCATGTGTGACAAACACAGTTGTAACTCAACCTGATGATTGTCCATAAAAAACACCCGCATCATCACCAAAGGTTGCATCGAAGTCCAACGATGTTGCATCAATTCATGCATGGACGAAATCAATAAAGACTCACACGCCTGAACCTCTTGATTTCGTAAATCCATGTGATGAATTTGGGTTTTCAATGGCCGTCTTAATTTTTGTACCGGATGAGCTATAAAAATTTTATGCGACAAAATACGATGCTGACTTAAAACCGAAGCAAGCGCCCGATTTAAAAGATCCACATCCAAAACTCCTTGCATGCGCTTTCGCGAAATCATATTTAACTGCCGAGCATTAGGCTCAAACAAACGAGATGCCCATAACATCAGCTGAAAATCACTTAACGGAACAAAATTGGATGTCTTGACTTTGGTGACTTCTTCAGAAACATTCAATGCTTTTGATTGTTCCAAAATAGGAATAAATCGTTCAATGGTTAACGCTTCATAAAATTTAAATAAACTAATGTCTTTACCAAAAGCCTTGGACAAACGCGACACAATTCGAATGGCAATTAAAGAATGTCCTCCCAAATCGAAAAAATTATCATGAAGCCCAACATCCGCTACATTTAATTCTTCAGACCAAATTTTAACCAGAACTTCCTGGGTTTCTGTCAGTGGCATCTGGAGATCATGATGCGTGGCAACTGAAGGCGCAGGCAGTGCCTGTTCATCAAGCTTTCCATTTTTGGTTAATGGAAATGAGGCTAAAAAAACAAATGCTGAAGGCACCATATAATCGGGTAATTGTTGCTTTAAATACACACGCACATCATCAAGGGCGACTGAAAAAATTTTGGGATTTAAAATACAGTAGGCAACCAGTTGCTGATGCCATTTATCGTTTCGAATGCGCACACGAACATCAAAAAAATCATCATGCTGCATTAAAACACGTTCAATCTCACTTAAATCAATCCTAAATCCTCTTAATTTAACTTGATTGTCCATTCGTCCTAGATAATCAAATTCGCCATCCGAACGTTGACGACATAAATCACCCGTTTTGTACAAACGTGGTTGTTGATGTTTGGGTTGGATAAAAAGCGTTTTGGTTAATTGTGGCTGATTCAAATACCCCCTAGCCAAACATAAACCCTCAATATAAAGCATCCCCACCTCACCCGGCGCTACAGCGTGAAGCTTTTCATCCAACAAATGAAATCCCATACCAGGACCAGGCTTGCCAATCGGTACATCGTTATCCAGAGCAGCAACATTATTCACCGTCACACAAAACGATGATACCGCAACGGTTGCTTCCGTGGGTCCATATTCATTGTACAAAACATGATGTGGAAAATAACCCAACCAATCTCGGCAATCGGCTTGTCTTAATGCCTCTCCACCCAAAATAATGGTTTTTAAATCAGGCAATTCAATGGACTGCAACAATACCTCGCGCAATAACTCTTTAAAATAACTTGGGGTAATTTTAATAATGCTAACCTGCGATGCTTTTAAGTGCGCCAAATAGGCACGTACATTTTTCTGTAAAGCCTCGGTGCACATGATTATTTTTAAACCATACAACAAAGGCACGATGGATGCAGTCACCGCCATATCAAAAATATAGTTACAAGACCAATCCATCACATCCAAATCGCTTGCTTTAGAATAACTCATAAACCACTGTGCATAATTGACAACACTTTGATGTTCAATCAAAACACCTTTTGGTTTTCCGGTAGAACCTGAGGTGTAAATCACGTAAGCCAAATCTTTAGAGGAAAACAAAATCAAAGGATTTTCTGAAGAGCAACGTGCTATGGCTGGCTGATGTGCATCAAGCACATATAATTCTCCAGAATAATCACGCAAATATTCGCCAGATTCAGGTGATGCAATAAGTGTTACAACCGATGCATCTTCAAGTATGGTCAACAAACGCTCTTTAGGATGAGAGGGATCCAATGGAAGATAAGCACAACCTATTTTTAAGATGGCCAACAAGGTGGGCAAAAGATCAATAGAGCGTTGCATACATACAGCAATAATGGTTTGAGACGCGACGCCATTTTGTATTAAAAAATGTGCGATTCGATTGGCTTTTTCATTCAATGCTTCGTAGGTTACATACTGCGCGTCAAAAACAACAGCAACAGCAGATGGCATCTTAACCACCTGGGCTTCAAACAACGTTATCAATGTCGGATGGGAACAATCATTCATCGAGCATTAAATTAATTTAAAATTGATTTATTCATCATGGCTCAGGTTCAAAGATTTTACCAGTAAAAATCGTCAACACTTAAAAATAGTTAAATACTGTCTCCAGACTGACTAAAGTTTGCATCAAAGGCGCTGTATTTTCCTGAAGAACTATCATCGTGTGAACTTTGATTTGATTGTTGTAATAAATATTTGAAAAAATCACTTTGATTCTCTGATGGCGGAATTGATAATTGTGGTTGATTGATTGGCGCATTAAAAAACATACCAAATAGAGATAAGTTTGATGCTTGCTTAACCGCTCCTTTTTTTACCAAAAGCTCACCAGTCGTATCATTCATGCGTGGCTTTGCCGACAATTGTAAACCATGCACCAACAAATCAGATTTTAATTGCCCTACCCAAGGCATTAGATTTTTATCGTTTGCAAAAAGTGTATTACTGTTGAATAAAGAAATGGCTTTATTATCGCCTGCAATCAAATAATCGCCTTGTGCACACAACGTCGTCGCACCAAAATCAATCAATTTGGGAGCAGACTGTATCACGCCATTAGAAGGCACATCCCAATAATAAATGGTTTTTAATGTCGCCAAAATCAATCGATCTTCATTTAAAATCAAACTACAAATATCGTGTGGAAAGGACACCACGTTCAACAAATGAAAAGTATGCATGCTGTAACTATAAATTCTGTTCTCACAATCCATCGCCAATAAATAATCATTGCTTTCTGCCCACAACAACCGCTCAATGGGTGACTCAAACTTTCCAAAGGTGTTATTGAGTGTTAATGCCGTTGATTGGCCATCTATTGATGGCGCGACCATCCATAAAAAAATTTGTAAATTTTTTGATGCAACAAATAAAGATGCAGGTATTTCTTTGGTCGCTGGTAATTTTGGTGCAGGCGCCATACTGCGAATACCCGTATTTTTTGGCATGCTCATCTTTCCCAGACGTGATGATGGCTGATGTATGATTTGCGCTGTGGTCGATAAGTTTTTTATTTTTTTAGGGGTTTCAATTTTTTTTATCAAGTCTTCAGCCGCATAATAGTTTAATGTTCCATTAACATCACCCACAATCATGCAATCTTGATGATTACTCAACCATATCATTTTGCTAAACGCATCCCCTGATGAAGGAATAACCGCCACAGGTCGCTCCTCGAGCGCGCAATCTTTAATTAAACTAATTTTATCCTGTCCCAATGAAACCAAGTAGCGCCCAGAAGGAGACCAAGCCAGTTCTTTCACTGCAGCTTTATCGTGTTGTATGATGTGTTTTCCGATCGATTGAATGGGTCTTTGTTCATCAAAAAGCTTATACAACAATACAGCACCATTGGCAAAACCCGCGGCAACCCAACGATTATTGTCTGCATCCAACACTGGGTTCATGGCCAAACAGCACACCGACCCATAAAAATCCTCCAAAGAACCCACATCACGACGTTGATGAATGGTTAGAAAATTCAATCTTGGGCTTTGATTTCCTGCCACAATCAACTTTCCATTGGGCAGCAAATCGATTTTGCCAACTGAAAATTCTCGATAAAAAACAATAGGATCAGCACCACGGCGCCACACAATCACCGAATGATCCGAACTTGATGAAGCAATCCCAATACCCGTCCAAACCAGAGATTGCACACGTTGTTGATGC
>CAISSD010000164.1 GCA_903887975.1 uncultured Legionellaceae bacterium
CTGAGTTAATGATTCAATCAAATGATGGCTTTTTTCAGGTTTGACCAAGATCAACAAAACATCCGCACCCATCGCGCCGCATCCTTTGATGGCCAGTATGTCGGAATAATGCTTTAATTCTTGAATTTTATCCAAACTATGCGTTGAAACCAAGTTCATTTGTAACAGGGCTTGATGATACTGATTCACAGCATCAACCAATAATGCCGAATTTTTTGACTCAAAAGCCAATTTTGCACGATGTACCAATGGGTTTAATGCTTCCAATGATGTTGTTGGGGTACTATTCTTTAAATGCTCGTGGGTCGCTAGTTTTTGTCCAGTACGTAACAAGATAAAATTAAGATCAGAAAAAGGCCAGTTGTAAACCTGTTGTTGATGGTTATTTTGATTGATGTAGACGCATTGTTCATACATTTGCGCTAAAACATCATAACCACTGGGTTTAAGACCCATATGATGATCCATGCAAGTTAAATAATCAGCAATGATGTTCTCAATACATAATGGTTGATTGAGTAACGCATGGCTTGCGCAATAAGCCCCTACAAATTGCGCACTTGAAGCCCCTAAACCACCTAGGCCTTGATAAGGATCGATCCAATAATAAGCCTGGTGTTGAAGTCCTGTTTTGTTCCACCAGCGCATGGCTGGCGCATCGGGATGAATTCGCTCGGATCCTGGTTTTTCCCCCAAACCAAATTCAAAGCATGGGGTGGTGGTAAGAAGCATTGCCGAATGACCTTGAATGGCGGCATACTCCCCCAATAAAAATGTTTTTGCCGGAATCAGCCATTTCATCATGTCGTGATGGATATGGGGTTTCTGAGCTCGGTGAGAAGCGCCACAGCATTTTTTTGACTAACGCGCTGATGGGTTGCCAACCAATGCTCCAGTTTTGATTTTAACAAAGGCATTTCTGTTTCTTCGGCGCCGGCCAATATTAATAAATTGTCAATGTGTAGTTTCATATGGCCTTGTATGATCCCCTCAGTGCACAAGGCCCTTAAAGCCCCTAGATTTTGCACCAGACCAACGGCTGCAATGATTCGTGAGAGGTGATTGGCCGACTCAATACCCATCATGTTTAAACACATTTTTGCAGTCGGATGCAAAGCCGTGACACCGCCAACGGTTCCAACAATAATGGGTGCACTTAATGTCCCAGTTAAGATTTTTTCACGATAGCGCCAGCGCGAGATGGCTTCATAACGGCCACTTCTTGCGGCATAAGCATGGACTCCTGCTTCGACTGCGCGCCAATCATTTCCGGTTGCAATGACAACGGGATCCATCCCATTCATAATCCCTTTATTGTGTGTGGCCGCACGATAGGGATCCATTTCTGCAAATAGTGATGCTTCTTCCAAACGTATGCCTAGAGCGGGATCAATATCATGAAGCTCGATGACTGCGGTCGTGAGTTTTTGATCGTTTAAATTCGAGAGGATGCACAAATGAATTTTTTCACCGGTGAGCGCTTCGATGGGATTTTTTAGGTATTCCAAGACTTGATTAATGATGTTGGCCCCCATGGCATCGCAAGTATTCATAAGAACATGAA
>CAISSD010000165.1 GCA_903887975.1 uncultured Legionellaceae bacterium
CAGGATTACCGCGGTTGTGACGCAGATGGGTTTGGTGTTGCGTGCAAAAGCGGTGGTGTTAACCGTTGGTACTTTTTTGGGCGGAAAAATTCATGTGGGGATGAATCAATACGCTGGCGGGCGTGCGGGCGACCCGCCGGCCATTGCTCTTGCGAATCGTCTGCGAGCACTTGATTTGCCTGTTGGACGCTTAAAAACGGGGACACCACCGCGTATTGATGGTCTGAGCTTAAATTATGAAAAAATGCAACGACAAGATGGGGATACACCGGTTCCGGTGTTTTCTTATAGGGGTTCGGTTACGGATCATCCACGCCAAGTACCTTGTTTCATCACCAAAACCACAGAACAAACGCACGACATTATTCGGCATAATTTGCATCAATCACCGATGTATGCTGGTGTGATTGAAGGCATAGGACCAAGGTATTGCCCCTCAATTGAAGATAAGGTGGTGCGCTTTGCAGAAAAAACATCGCACCAGATTTTTGTAGAGCCAGAAGGCTTAACCACGCACGAAATTTATCCCAATGGCATTTCAACCAGTTTGCCGTTTGACGTTCAAGTGGCGTTTGTGCGCTCGATGGTTGGTTTTGAACAGGCACACATCACGCGCCCTGGTTATGCCATTGAATACGATTATTTTGATCCCCGTGGATTGAATGGTTTTTTGCAAACCAAACCATGGCCAAATTTATTTTTTGCCGGGCAAATTAATGGAACAACGGGTTATGAAGAGGCGGCTTCTCAAGGTCTATTGGCAGGCATCAATGCGGTGCTTTATGGGCGTGAGCAATCGTTGTGGGTGCCAAAGCGCTTTGAAGCCTATCTGGGTGTTTTGGTGGATGATTTAATCAGCCATGGCACACAAGAGCCTTATCGCATGTTTACCTCGCGAGCGGAATATCGTTTGTTGCTTCGAGAAGACAATGCCGATTTACGATTAACAGAAATTGGTCATCAATTGGGTGTGGTGGGTGAGGCTCGATGGCGATCGTTTTGTGAGAAAAGAGAATGGTTGGTGCAAACAGAGCAACGCTTAAAAGACACTTGGGTTCGGGTGTCGCATAATGATGCATTAAGTGGTGTTCTTGAAGCCCCCATGTTGCATGACACGCGTGCATTGGATTTATTAAAACGTCCTGAAATGCGCTATGAGCATTTACAACCCATCGCGGATTTGAATTTAGAAAAAATCTCAGATGAGGTGGCGCACCTTGTGGAAACCCAATGTAAATATGCAGGCTACATCGAGCGCCAACAGGATGATGTTGCCAGGCTTCAAAAGCAAGAGCACGTCGTGATTCCAGAGACATTTGATTACACCAAAGTTGTGGGCTTATCCAAAGAAGTGATGCAAAAATTGATTCATGTTCGTCCTTCGTCCATGGGGCACGCTGCACGCATTTCGGGGGTGACGCCAGCGGCTTTGAGTTTGTTGATGGTGCATTTAAAAAAACATCAGGCTCTTGCATGAACCATGTCCATGAATTACTAAAACAGGGGTTGGCGCGTTTTGATTTGGATTTGCCTCTTGATCCTTGGGTTTTGTATTTAGAATTGTTGATGAAATGGAATAAGGCTTATAATTTAACCGCCATTCGAGAGCCAGAGCACATCATCACCAAGCATTTTTTCGATAGTCTTGCGTTATTGCCGTGGCTTTTGGGGCCAAGAATTTTGGATGTGGGCAGTGGTGCAGGATTTCCTGGAATTCCACTTGCGTTGGCTCGAGATGATTGTTATTTTACATTGTTGGACAGTAACGGAAAAAAAATTAGATTTTTACGTGAGGTGCAACGAGCGCTGGGACTTCATCATGTGACGGTCATTCAATCACGAGCAGAAGATCATCGCCCAGCTAAAGCGTATCATACGATAATGTCTCGTGCTGTGGGTGATTTGCCAACTCTTTTGTCCTGGACAGAGCATTTGGTTGATCCCCATGGACAATGGCTCTTGATGAAAGGTCATGCACCATGTGACGAATTGTCATCCATCACCAAGCCTTATCGGGTTGAAACTTATGGTGTTGCTGGGATAGAAGGTGCGCGAAGTTGCATCATCATCAACAATCAATAAAGGAATCATTATGGCTCATGTTATTGCCATTACCAATCAAAAAGGTGGGGTTGGAAAGACCACCACCGCCATCAATTTAGCCGCTTCTTTAAGTGCGCATCAGCAGTCGGTGTTGTTGATTGATTTGGATCCTCAAGGCAATGCCACCATGGGTTGTGGGATAGAAAAAAACCAGCTGGCACATACCAGTTGCGAGGTCATTTTACACGATTGTTTGGCGCAACAGGCTTGCTTAACGGTGCCTTGTGGTTTTGATGTGATGCCCACCAATGCCGATTTGACCGTGGCTGAAATCAGTCTGATGGCGCGCATTCATCGAGAGACTTTTTTATTAAAAGCAATTGCTCCATTACAATCTCAATACGATTATATTTTGATTGATTGCCCACCGACTTTAAACACACTCACATTAAATGCTTTGGTGGCCGCTGATGCAGCATTAATTCCCATGCAGTGTGAATATTATGCCTTAGAAGGACTGGCAGCCCTTTTGTCCACCATCGAGCAAATTCAAGCATCGGTGAATCCAAGATTACAAATTGCCGGTCTTTTGCGGACCATGTACAATCCACGTAGCCGATTGTGCTCGGATGTTTCCAAGCAGTTATTGGCGCACTTTGGTTCTAAAGTTTATCGCACGATTATTCCAAGAAATGTGCGTTTGGCTGAAGCCCCAAGTCATGGATTGTCGGCATTGTATTATGACAAATGCTCGCCGGGGGCTTCGGCTTATATGGTCTTGGCACAGGAAATTATGGAAAAACAAGCAACGGAGTCTCCTGCATGAGTGTTAGACGCGGTGGATTGGGCCGAAACCTATCGGCATTGTTGCAGCATTCTGAATTGATGACGCCGCATCATCAGGGCTTTCAAAGCATGATGGTTTCGGTCACGCATTTGCAGCCAGGGGCTTTTCAGCCGCGGCTGGATATGGATGAAGCCTCTTTGCTGCAATTGAGTGAATCCATTAAAAAACAAGGATTATTACAGCCTTTGGTGGTTCGAGAGTTGGCTTTGGGTCGTTATGAAATCATTGCCGGTGAGCGACGTTGGCGGGCGTGTCAATTGGCCGGGTGGACTGAGGTCCCTGTGGTGTTGCGCCAAGTTGATGATGAAACCGCGATGGCGATGGCGTTGGTTGAAAATCTACAACGCGAAGATCTCAATCCCATGGACCAAGCACGCGCTATTTTACGGTTGCATCAAGAGTTTGATTTAACCCACGAGCAAATTGCGACGTTGTTGTCAAAATCCAGGACTTCGGTGAGTAATTTTTTACGGTTGATGAATTTGCATGATGCGGTGAAGCTTCAGCTGGAACGTGGCGAATTGGATATGGGGCATGCCCGGGCTTTGTTGTCACTTCGTTTGGAGGAACAAGCAGAGGCTGCCTGTCAAGTGGTTGCTAAAAATCTTTCTGTGCGTGAAACAGAGCTATTGGTATCCCGTTGGCATCAAAAAGCCATTCCCAAGTCTATTGAGCCTTTATCCCCGGCGTTAAATGATGTTTTGGATAATTTGGCAGCGCTTTGGCAAACATCCATGAAATTAAAACCGGCCAAAGCAGGCCAAGGCCAACTCATCATTCATTATAAAGATGTGGAAAATTTGGAAAAAATATTAGGGTGTTTGATGGAGACGTGATGATGCGGGCAAAGGGTTATGTTGCAGAATCGAAAGCTTGCGATTTTCTTTTGGCGCAGGGTTTGGTTGCTGTTGTTGCCAATTATCAGTGTCGAATGGGTGAAATTGATTTAATCATGCGCGATGATGATCTCTTTGTTTTTGTGGAAGTCCGACAGCGTGCTTCACATCATTTTGGAGATGCGTTGGAAAGCATCACGGTTTCCAAGAAAAATAAAATACTAAAAACCGCATTGTTTTATATGACGCTGCATCAATATTATGAGCGTTTTCCCATGCGATTTGATGTGATGGGTTTAACGGGAGATGATGAATGGCGTTGGATAAAAAATGCTTTTGGGGCTGATTTTTAAAAAGGATGTTCACCATGTCCAAAATGATTGAGCGTGTCAAACAAATGTTTGAAGCAAGCATAGAAACCAACATTGCAGCGGCCGATAGCATGTCTTTGAACGTGGTTGAGGCTGGACAACGGCTGATTCAATGTTTGCTTAGCGAGGGGCGAATTTATGTGTGTGGTAATGGGGGCTCTGCTGCCAATGGCCTACATTTTGTAGCATCCATGCTCAATCAATTTGAGGTTGAGCGCCCACCCATGCCTGTTTTGATGTTGGGTACTGATTTTGCATCACTCACTGCCTTAATGGGTGAGGGACAGGCCGAACTTGCGTTCGCGCGCCAATTGCAGGCGTTGGGGCAAGAAGGCGATGTACTTTTGGTGTTAACCACAACGGGTAATGCCAATAATATTTTAAATGTTGTGACCGAAGCGCATGAGCGCGGTATGGATGTCATTGCACTGAGTGGGCGCGATGGCGGCATTCTTGCCAATCATTTGGGTCCTGAGGATATCGAGTTAAGAGTACCAGGAAATAGCTCGGTTCGTATTCGAGAAACACATTTGTTCCTGTTGCACTGTTTTTGTGATTTGATTGATCAATCTTTGTTTGGATCGCTAAGTGTATGAAAATCCATCATAAAGTTCTGAGATTATTGTGTTTGTTCTTATTGGTTTTGTTGCTATCGTCTTGTCTTGGCTCCGTATGGACGGCAGCAAGTTTGGTCTATGACAGACATCATGTGTATAAAAAATGGAATGACATCCAATTGGCCACGCGTGCTCGACATGTGCTTCATCTTCATCATGAGCTGGGGGAGGCGGGGTGTAAAATTAAAGTGGCCACATTTAATGGCGATTTGTTGTTGTTGGGTCGAGCGCCAAGCGCCAAGCTTCGGGCCGATATCCAACAGTTTATGGTCCAAATGGGTGGGTATCGGCGGTTCTTTAATCAAATTGAAATAAGAACCACGCAAGAAAACGAGTTGCAAGATAGCCTTATGACTTTAAATCTTCGTAAAGACATCATGACTGATGCCGACATTGATCCCAATGTTTTCAAAATTGTGACGTCCAATCAAGTGGTGTATTTGATGGGGGACGTGCTGGCCAACCAAGGCGCACGAGTGATTCGTTTGGCGCAAATGGGCTATGGGGTTAAACGGGTGGTGAATTTGATGCGGTATTATCGGTTAGAGTAAGAAGTGGGCTTGACAAGTGATGCGAAAGTGTTACACTTAGAGTGTTGACTTAAAGTTAGGGGGATGGATATGCCAACTAAAAATCCACGAATCAATATTACTTTTGAAGAATCTACAGCGGGTTTACTGTCTTACCTTGCGCATCAGGAACATAAATCTGTTTCTGGTTTAGCAAAGGAGCTTATTATGGATGCTTTAGATCGTCGTGAGGATATGTTCCTTTCAGGAATCGCTGAGCGCCGAGATCATGCTGCATCTAGAAAAGTGAAACATACCGATGTCTGGAAGTAAATTATACCAAATTGAATATTTGGAATCCGTTGTCGATGATGATCTACCTGATTTACCCACCTCGGCCAAAAAATTAATTCAAAAAGCCATAGAAGAACGCTTGATGGTTGATCCGATTGGTTTTGGTAAACCATTAAGATATAGCCTCAAGGGGCATCGACGTTTGAGGGTCAGTGATTATCGAGTTGTTTATCGTGTTGAACCACATCATCATGCCGTTCTCATTATTGCAATCAAGCATCGAAAAGATGTTTATGAGGAGTAATATCAAGAGCCATTTAATTCAACAACCCACGACATGCCTCAAGATAACGTTGTTCATCGGGCGCTTGGTGTTTTTGTTGTGCTTGCCATAAACAATCTGCCAGTGCATTCATGAGCAGATGTTCTGCATCATTGGGATTTTGTAAACACAATTGTTGATGAATGGTTGCGATGCCTGCTGGTCTATTGAGTGCAATTTGATCCCGAAGCGCAAGATGTAAGCCCAAATGCATGAAAACAGATCCATATTTTGGATTTTGTAATGCTTTTTGAGAAGCATCATTGAATACATCATGATATTCAGGATGCTCTAACATGACGGCGACAATTTGAGTTTCAAGCGATGAAAGTGGTTTTTTCGCACGATGTTTTGCCCAACTTTGATAAAACATGACTCGGGTATCGTTTGTAGTGTTGTAAAACATAGAATGTTGATTCAAAAAGTATAGAAAGGGCCAATCAGTGTGTCGCCAATTGACCCAGTGGAATGACACATAGCAAGTCCAACCTCGCAGAGATGAATATCTCAAATAAGCCAGGATGTGTCAATGATTTTTCTGCTTGATTTTGACTTTATGGTTACGGCTATGCTTGTTAATAGTGCAGCTAGCGGTGGTTCATGTCCCAAAAACACCTGTGTCGATGGTTTTGATGATTGTAAATCATATTGTAAAAGTACCAAAAATTGTACATTTAATTATACTGGAGATCTTTGCGGTGATAACGGCGATTTAAATTGTTACTGCACGCCAACCCAATCGTCGTAGAAGCGTGTGCCACATCCTTCGAATAGTTCATTAGATATACACGGTGAGCGCAGGGCATGGTATTAAAGAATTGGTGAGTGTATGATGAGACAAGCTTTTGATTACGCCAAACGTTTTTATGAAAAACTCGGGTTTCAAGCATCTCATGAAGGGATGAAATATTTTTTAGATTGGATTGGAATACACCAGTAACAGTTGATTTGTTTTCTGACTATTTCTTTTTATGAAAAAAAATAGTGCAATCAAACCAACTGTCCCAAACACCACCAAAATACAACCCGATGAACAATCCTGCCTCTCACCCAGCTTCAAAGCAATCAACGGCGTAATTCCCCCCCCTAGGCAAGCCGCAACAGAATAAACAAAATTGGTAATCGAACAGCGTATTGAATGCGGAAAAATATCCGTTATAAATACCGGGACGACTGCAAAGATGGCAGCACAAGGGATTGCTATCAACCCATGAAAAACCAAAACCTGAATGAAAGTTCCTGATGTTGCATAAGCAAAATACGGTATAACAAACAGAAGTAATGTGACGATCCCGCTTGAAATCACCCTGATACGCCCATATAAATCAGACAACTTCCCCATTAAGGGAATCAGTGCAGTAACAATCGCCAGACCGCAGGAATTAATTAAAAAAGCTTGTGTCTGTTTCTACCAGTTTGGTCCGCAAGTATCCCCCCTAACAAACTACCAAAGGGTCTCAAAATGTAGGTGATAAGGAAAAGAAAGAAAATATCTGATAATCGGGATTGCGGAGGCAAAAATTCTTTGGACAGGAAGACAGAAAACAGCCCCCAAATGACATAGTCATACATTTCCAGCGCGTTGCCGATGGCACCGCTAATGATGATTTTTTTTGATGTTTTAAACATGTATTATTATGCTTCTTTTCTGGCTTTTAGTTTACCTGCGTGTACCAATTCTTCATGAAAACCCAGTGAGCTAGTGTCTGTAACTTTATCTAAAAAAATTACACCTTCTAAATGATCATATTCGTGTTGCAATACACGGGCATGAAGATCAGATACTTCTCGTTCGATCAATTGGCCATTTACATCATAACCGCGATATCGAATAAATTTATACCTTGAAACCTTTCCTCTCAGATCCTTAACACTCAGGCAACCTTCATAATCTTCAACACGCTCATCAGACATTGGTTCCCAAGATGGGTTAAATAATATGGTGAAAGGTATGGCAGGTAAATGCGTGTGGATTGGATGCTTTTCCATGCCAAACACAATGGCTCGTCTGTTAACGCCAATCTGGGGAGCAGCCAGACCCAGTCCATTTTCAGCTTTCATCACGTTGAATAACTGCTGTTCCAGTTGTATGAGTTCGGACGTGCCAAATTCTTCTTCCGAAATTGCTTCAGACTTCAAACGTAATGTTGGATTTCCCAACCGGACAATGTTGTATTGCTCCATTTTTATCTTCTTATCTTGTTTTCTGCACCAGATGCAGAAACGATTTAACATTATTTGCTGGATTCAACAGGCTATGATTTGAAAGATCTGGCTGCGTTAACCAACACAACCATCAAGACAATTCGTTCGCTTTATCAAGGTGATGAAATGCTATCTTGTTTTTCTTCATCAGAAAAACATTTGGTTCAGCTATATCTGATGGTTCTTGAATGCCAATCCAAAGCTTAAAATCAGCCACTCTAATCTGTTTTTCGTCCATACTTACATCCTTAAATCAGGATATAAATGTTGATTTGAAGCAGCTGGCAAAAGATTTAGCTCAATTGGCAAATTCATGTTGCATCAGATCGATGTGACCGTATAAAATAGACGTTTGGTTTATTTTACGTGTCAATTGAGATGGTGGAGGCCTGCGTGGGCTGGTGGTTTCATAAAAATAATAGTGCATTGAGCTTTTGCTGTATCGCGTTACTCACCGCGTTTTCTATCCATGCCGAAAAACCAACCTTGTTGGATGGCTATTACCCTGCTTATCCCCCGTTGCATATTGCGCCCAACCAAGACGAGGCACGGGTCAAACGCGGTGAATATCTTTCCAAAATGGGTGATTGCATTGCTTGTCACACCAATGTTCAAGGTGGAACGCCAGCCTTTGCAGGCGGGTTGCCCATTGCTACCCCTTTTGGAACGTTTTACAGCCCAAACATCACCCCAGATAAAGAAACAGGCATCGGCAATTGGTCCGAAGCCGATTTTGTGCGCGCCCTAAAACAAGGCATTGGACCTGGCGGAAAACACTATTTCCCGGTCTTTCCTTATGTGTATTATGCCAATCTTCCTGATGAAGATGTGCGTGATCTGTATGCGTTTTTTCAAAGTATTCCTGCGGTACATCAGGTTAATCGCTCGCTTCCCTTTCCATTTAGTATACCAGGCGCGCGTTATTCATTATTGGGCTGGAAACTGCTGTTTTTTTATCCCAATACACCGTTAACCTACGATGCAACGCGCTCTAAAACCTGGAATCGTGGCAAATACATTGTAGATGGTTTAGGACATTGCAGCATGTGTCACTCGCCACTGAATCCATTGGGTGGTGTCAAGAAAAAATATTATTTAACCGGTGGTTTTATCGATGGCTATTGGGCGCCAAACATCAGCAAACTTGGACTTGAATCGGCAACCGTTGAAGAAGTCGCCAATGTGTTTGCGAGCGGGGAATTGCTTCATAAAGCCGGTCCTGTTGCGGGCCCCATGGCCGATGTGAATCACAATAGCCTTTATTATTTAACGCCTGAAGACCATCTTGCGATTGCAACGTACTTAAAAACGGTGGAGAGTCAGGAGCAAATTGTGATTCCACCATCGAATGAAGCCCCCAATTTAAGACGTGGTAAACAAGTCTATTTGCAGTCATGCATTCTTTGTCATCAAAATGGACAAATGTCTGCACCTTTAATTGGAGATTCATCCAACTGGTATCATCGTTTGAAATCGAGTGGATTAAATGGTTTTTATCGTCATGTGATTAATGGTTATAACAGTATGCCCATCAAAGGCGCCTGTGTGATGTGTTCGGATAACGATATCATTTCCGCCTGTGATTATATTTTGAATGCATCGTTAACTCGTTCGCAGCGAACGTTACTTGCCGAGGGAGGTGGCCATGCTTTTTCAGCTTCAGGACGCAATGTTTATCATGAAAATTGTAGTGTGTGTCATGATGAAGGAAAATTGGGCGCGCCAAAAATAGGTGATAAAATCATTTGGAAGCCTTTGCTTGCTCAAAATCTTGATGTTTTGGTGGAGCATACGTTAAATGGGGCAGGGCATCCTAAAAATGGAGGATGTCCGCATTGCACAACAAAAGAAATCATCGAAGCCATTAAATATATGGCAGAACAATCTTCAGATGATGGTCATTATTCATTGTGGTAATACAGCACAGAGCGAGGCATAGCATGTTAAAAAGGTTTTTCATGGGCAGTATGTTGATGGGGCTTATGATTGTCAAAAAATCAGCTATTGCTGCAACCAGTGATTGGCAAATGAATATGTTTCGAGGTGTGACACCTGTTAGTCGGGACATGTATGATCTCCACATGGCAGCCCTCATGATTTGTGCGGTGATTGGCATTGTGGTTTTTGGTGTTATGATTTTTTCACTCGTTCATCATCGTAAATCTAAAGGTTATGAACCGGCTATGTTTCGAGACAATATTCGCATGGAAATTGTCTGGACCATTATTCCTTTTTTGATTTTAATAGGACTGGCAATTCCTGCAACCAAAGTTTTAATACGTATGGATGACACAAGTCATGCCGATGTGACCATCAAGGTCGTGGGCTACCAATGGCGCTGGCAATATGAATATCTTGATCAAGGGATTTCTTTTTTTAGTAATTTATCAACCCCCTATGCACAAATACACAATCAAGAAGCCAAAGGAAAGTGGTACTTGTTGGAGGTTGATAAGCCGCTGGTTCTTCCCATCCATAAAAAAATTCGTTTTTTGGTCACCTCCAATGATGTGGTGCATTCTTGGTGGGTTCCAGAGCTTGGAATCAAACGCGACGCCATTCCTGGGTTCATGCACGAAGCATGGGCAAGAATAGACAAGCCCGGGACTTATCGAGGTCAATGTACCGAGCTTTGCGGGATTAATCATGGCTTTATGCCCATTGTCGTTGAAGCCGTTTCAGAAGAGGCCTTTGATGCATGGGTTTTGGCTCAAGAAAAAACCTCAAACCCTATTGCGCCCAAAGTAGACGAAAAAAAAACCATGACACGTCAAGAATTGATGTCATTGGGCAAAAAGAAGTACAATGAGTGGTGTGTTGCATGCCATCAATCCAATGGGCAAGGTATTCCGCCACTTTATCCGGCTTTGGTGAACAGCTCCATTGCTGTTGGAAAGCCAATTGCAAGACATATTGATTTAATTTTAAATGGTATTGAAGGTTCTGCCATGCAGTCTTATCAAGATTTTCTAACCGATGAAGAGATTGCTGCCATTGTCACTTATGAGCGGAATGCTTGGGAAAACAATACCAATGATTTAATTCAACCTGGTGAGGTATCGCGTCTTCGAATGTCTCAAACAAAAACACCCACCATCGTTAAAAAAGCCCGAGCAGGAGGTTTTCAATAATGAGTTATGCCAATGTTTATGGACAAGATGCTGATCACGGACCTGATCAAAAACGCGGTTTTATGGGGTTTATCAAACGATGGCTTTTTACAACCAATCATAAAGACATCGGGACGTTGTATTTGTGGCTTGCAATGTTTAGTTTTTTTGTTGCAGGAGCCATGGCGTTGGTGATTCGTGCTGAATTATTTCAACCAGGCCATCGATTTATTGATCCCAACTTTTACAATCAAATGACAACCATGCATGGGCTGATCATGCTTTTTGGGGTGGTCATGCCTGCATTTACTGGCATGGCAAATTGGCAGATCCCCTTAATGATCGGTGCACCAGATATGGCGTTGCCAAGACTCAATAACTTAAGTTTTTGGCTTTTGCCGTTTGCTTTTTTATTGTTGGGGTCGACCATGTTGCAAAGTGGCGGAGGACCCAATTTTGGTTGGACCATGTACGCCCCCTTGTCGACTAAATATGCACCACCAAGCACTGACTTTATGATATTTTCAATCCACATGATGGGCTTGTCATCCATTATGGGTTCCATCAACATCATTGCAACCATTCTTAATTTACGCGCACCAGGCATGATATTGATGAAAATGCCGATGTTTGTCTGGACATGGCTCATTACCGCATTTTTGTTGATTGCCATTATGCCCGTTTTAGCAGGCGTTGTGACCATGATGTTGACCGACAGGCATTTTGGGACAAGTTTTTTTGATGCAGCTGGTGGTGGCGATCCGGTTTTGTTTCAGCATGTGTTCTGGTTTTTTGGTCATCCCGAAGTTTATGTTTTGGTGTTGCCGGCTTTTGGTGTGATTTCTGAGGTCATCCCAACATTTAGCCGTAAGCCCTTGTTTGGCTACCATTTTATGGTTTATGCAACGGTGAGCATTGCCTTATTGTCATTTGTCGTTTGGGTTCATCATATGTTTACGACCGGTGTACCATTGGGTGCTGAGCTGTTTTTTATGTACACAACGATGCTTATTGCAGTACCAACAGGAATTAAGGTGTTTAACTGGGTGAGTACTATGTTTCGCGGTGCCATGACCTTTGAAACGCCGATGCTTTTTGCCGTGGCTTTTGTTTTTTTGTTTACGATTGGCGGTTTTACAGGTTTGATGTTGGCTCTGGTGCCTGCTGATTATCAGTATCAAGATACGTATTTTGTCGTGGGGCATTTTCACTATGTCTTGGTTCCTGGGGTTATTTTTGCATTATTTTCAGCCACTTATTATTGGATCCCAAAATGGACAGGACATATGTACAATGAATGTTTGGGGAAATGGCATTTTTGGTTGTCGGTAATTTCCGTGAATATTACATTTTTCCCCATGCACTTCTTGGGTCTTGCGGGCATGCCAAGACGTATTCCGGATTATTCACTACAATTTACCAATTTTAATGAGATTGTGAGTATTGGTGCGTTTATATTTGGCTTCTCACAACTTATTTTTTTATACAACATGATACAAACCGTGCGAAAAGGCAAAAAGGCCGGTGACAGGGTATGGGAAGGCGCGCATGGTTTGGAGTGGACGCTTTCTTCGCCACCACCGTATCATAGTTTTAGTACACCACCATCCATCCATTGATGATAAATTTTGATGAATAAATCGCATCAAAAGTTGGTTAAAATACTGCTTGTTGTCGTTATTTTAATGTTTGGTTTTGCTTTTGCATTGGTGCCTATTTACAACAGTCTTTGTAAAAGCCTAGGTCTCAACGGAAAAGTGACCCGTGATACCCGTGCTTATGATGCGCACCAATCAAAACCAGCATTGGATAGGGATGTTGTGGTTGAATTTGTGGCCACCAATAGTGGTGGCGTTCCTTGGGCATTTTACCCCAAGATTAAAAAAATTGTCGTCCATCCTGGTGTGATGGCCAAATTGTCTTTTTATGCGGAAAATAAAACCAGTCATAAAATGACGGTGCAAGCCATTCCAAGCATTACCCCAGGTATTGCTGCAAAATACTTGAAGAAAACGGAGTGTTTTTGTTTTACCAGGCAAACATTGGATGCACATCAAGCCATGGATATGCCGTTGTTATTTCATTTGGATGCTGATTTGCCGAAAAATATTAATACCATTACCTTAGCGTATGCATTGTTTGATGTGACCGACAGAGTGAAAGAGGAGTAACCATAAAATGAGTTCAGAAGGTTCTTATTACATTCCAAAACCCAGTCATTGGCCTTTATTGGCGACACTTGGGATTCTAATCACCTTGGTGGGTGCCGCATTTTGGATGCATACCGATTGGTATGGACCGTATGTGTTTACATTGGGTTTGGCTTTGGTGGTTTACATGATGTTTGGCTGGTTTGGTCAGGTTATTTATGAAAATCAAAAAGATCTTTATGACTTGCAGGTCGATCGATCGTTTAGATGGGGTATGTGTTGGTTTATTTTTTCAGAAGTTTGTTTTTTTGGCGCATTTTTCGGAGCCTTATTTTATTCTCGATATTGGACGGTTGCGGTTCTGGGTGGTGAAATTCATCCGATCACCCATGTGATGTTGTGGCCTGATTTTAAAGCAGTGTGGCCGCTGTTATCGAATCCGAACAATCAACTGTTTGTCGGCGCTAAAGAGGCGATGGGGGTCTGGGGACTGGCTGCAGTCAATACAGCGCTACTCTTAACATCAGGTGCGACCATCACTTGGGCCCATTGGGCGTTACAGTTAAATCATCGACGCCAACTGAAGATAGGATTATTGTTAACCATTATTTTGGGTGTTTTGTTTTTATTGTGTCAATCGCGTGAATATTATGATGCGTATACGCAAATGAACCTGAGCTTGGATGCTGGTATTTATGGCACCACTTTTTTTATGTTAACCGGATTTCATGGATTGCATGTCACCATTGGTACCATCATGTTGATGGTTATTTTATACCGGGTTCACAAGGGTCATTTTACCCCTGAGCGGCATTTTGCTTTTGAAGGCGTTGCTTGGTATTGGCATTTTGTGGATGTTGTATGGCTTTTTCTGTTTATTTTCGTGTATTGGCTTTGATTTATTTTTGTTCATATAATCTTAATATTTGCCATGTAAACTGTCCTGCAATTAATCAAATGGAGAGGGTTTCATGGCTAAAATGATTCAGACAGGATGGGTGGTTGTTGTTTTATTGTGTTCACAGGTCGCCTGTGCGGATTCGATGCATTTTTCTTTGCCACCGCACGTGAGTAAAAGTGTCGATAACACTTATGCATGGACCATCAATGCACAGTGTACTGTTCAATCCAAAGGGGCCAAAAGCTCATTAAAAGTTCATATGGTTCATAACAACGGTGCTGTGAATGGTCGGTCTTTAGCGGAAGGTCATGATGCGTGTTTGAGCTTGTCGGCTCATGATACTGTCATGGTTTCTGCAGACTCTGGTGCCAGCGTACGGTTGATCAATTTGAGCAATCAAACCGTTGAGGCCACGTGCAGTGCATGATCCGAATGATTTAATTTATTTATTTTCAGAATGTTTCGAGACAAAATACCGCACCAAATTGATTCAAGGCGGCGAAGAGCCGCTTTATAAGCCCGCGGAAAATCCAACTGAGTTTCATCTGATTTATTTTGCACATGGCTTTTTTAGCAGTGCATTGCATGAGATTGCCCACTGTTTAATCGCCTGATCTTAACGACGCTTGCAGCTTGACTATGGGTATTGGTATAAACCAGATGGTCGTAATGCGAAAGAACAACAATTATTTCAAAGTGTTGAAGTTAAACCACAAGCATTAGAGTGGCATTTGTCTAATGCTTGTGGGTATCGTTTTCAATACAGTTTTGATAATTTAAACGGTGATTTAGCTGGAGAAGATGTTTTTAAAAATGCAGTACAAAGGCAATTGTATTGTTATGAAACGAAAGGCTTGCATCCTAGGGCTAAAATTTTTTATGATGCATTAAAGCATTTTTACGGTTCGAGACGGATCTGAGCTCCTGCTCACTACGAGCGAAGCGCTGTTCCTTTCAATGTTTTACCCGAAGGGTTTAGGGTGCTTAGTGTAAAGTGCCTTTTATTCGAGAATACCAAACTGTGCTTGACTAAAAGCAATACGCGCAGGTACAGATTCTACGCCTGTCTCGGCAACGTGTTTTTCTACGGATTGGCATCGATGCAACAAACCTTCCCGGTTGGCAATTTGAATATTAAGCCCTGGTCTTGCATTGAGTTCCAGCATAAGCGGCCCTTCTTCTTTGTCCAAGACAATATCAACACCAATATAACCAAGACCTGTCATTTCATAACAGCTGGCAGCTATTTCTAAAATTTTATCCCAATAAGGAACTTGGATGTTGCAAATGGGATTTAAGGTGTCAGGATGTGCATCAATGGTATCATTATGAAAAACACCACCTAATGTTTTTCCATTGGCAAGATTAATACCAACACCAATAGCTCCCTGATGTAAATTGGCTTTGCCACCAGAAAGACGTGTTGGCAGCCGCACCATCGCCATGACGGGATAACCCAATAACGTAATAATGCGAACATCAGGGACACCCTCGTGGCTAACCGCTGCAAAAACAGGATCAACCACCACACGACGCTCAATGATCGCATAATCCGCATGACCACCCAGACTGTAAGCACCAGATAAAAGACAAGAAAGATGGTGACTTAAATCCTGTTGAGTTAGCAATCGCCCGTTAACCTGACGATAAGCATGCATCACGCGTTGGGTCACAACGATGATGCCATCACCCCCAGAGCCATGTGCGGGTTTGATGACAAAATCAGTTAGTGGATCCAATACCGATTGTATTTTTTTAACTTGGTGTTCGGTTTTAATCAAAGCAAACAGCTCAGGAACCGCAATGCCAGAGCGTATCGCAAGTTGTTTGGTTTTGAGCTTGTCATCAACCAATGGATAAAGTTTGCGGCGGTTGTAGCGCAGTACATAATCACTGTTGCGCTGATTGATGCTTAAAATGCCTTTTTGTCGTAAACGGTGGTAAATAGAAGGCATAAGCATTACTCTGACAGTGCTTTAAAGCGGACAAGCTCCATGAGCCGATAACCGCGATATTGACCAAAAATAAGAATAAGCGCCAATAGTACAAGCAATAGCTCTGGAAATGCAAACAATAAGTATTGCAGCGATGGATGATTCATGACCTCAAAAGTAATCACTGCGGCAATCAAGCTGCCCAAGCCGCATTGAATGGCCTCAGAAGCCCCTCGTTCGTCCCAAGTAATGCACATACGCTCAATGGTCATGGTTAGAATCACCATGGGGAAAAGTGCCACCGATAGACCCGAGGATAATTGAAGATTTTGACAGATGATGCTGATGAAAATCATGAGCAAAATAACGATGGTTAAAATGCTGGCAAGTCTTGGAACCAACAATAAACGTAATTGATCAAGATAAAAACGTGCTAAAAGTCCTAAAGAAACAATCAGAATGAAAAGAGCAATGCCCCAAACCACGTGTGTTTCTCGAAAAGCCAAAGCAATCAATACCGGCATGAATGTGCCAAATGTCTTAAGACCAATATAATTGCGAAGTATTAAAATAACAAATGCACCCAATGGAATGGTTAATAATATTTTGTAGGTATCTTGAATGGGGACGGGCAGTTGTAGTAAAGAAAATCGTAACAATTGCGAGTTGGTCTGCAAAGCATGTGCTTTGGCAACACTTAATGCGTTAAGCGGTGTTGAAGAGCTGTTGATGATGAATTGAGGCCTTTTGCCACCAGAAAGATGATACAGGGGATCATTGCCATATTGCCAAACCAAGACATGCTTGGGTAGCCCTGTGGCGGCTGTTTCTGGATTAAAATAAATCCATTTTTGACCATTAAAGACGGCAAGAAAAAGGGTGGATTGTGAATTTTTACTTTGAGAAAGATAAATACCTTGTACCGGCATGGCTTGGATTCGTGCCTGGTTTAAAACCATAATGGCCGCATCAACCAAATGGGTTTCATCCAAATGACTGCCCATTAAAAGCCTTGCGTTTCCATCTTTTTTATTCAGTTCTTTAAGCGTACTTTGTGTAAACGTTTGAATGTCTGCAGAAGACTGCCTGGCCTGATTGATGATGGTGTTGACCGCCGTTTGAAGGTTCTCGGGTAAACGATTTATTTTTAAAACAGGGGGTTTTGCCATAGGCATTTCTTTATTTTCTGTTTCACGCACAATGGCGCGGTAATACAAGGACTGACGCCCATGGCCCCGGCGTTGTGTCCAAATGGCGTAACGATTGTAATCATTCAGGTTGGTTGTGATCCCATAATTTTGTGCCACAAAATATTCATCCAAAATAACAAAAGATGGTGGCATATGGGGAATGGTAAAATCGGCTTTAATGGGCATGTTGGATTCGGCATCAAATTTTAAGTTGGCTTCGATGGTCCAGCTGTCGACTTGTTCGGTTTCGGTTAATGGCACATCCAAAACCAAGAAACGATAGAAAAAAATACTGAATCCAACCAATAGCAGCGATGCAATTAAGAAATATAAATGTCTTTGGTTCGATTTCATGACTATTCTACCGGTTGTGTGTATTTGAGTGCTGGGTCAATGATACCATCAAAAGCCTTGATGGCCTCTCTACCCAAAAGAAGGGGGTAAATAAAGCGTTTTCGATTGGTGAGGTTGACATGAATCATACGCGCTTTGCCAGCCAATTGGATTTGCATCAACACAACAGGTCGATTCAGTGCTTTTTTAAACAATGAGTGTTCAGCATGCTCTCCAGCGCGCATTTTAATGCTGACGTTACCAAGGTATTTGCATTTAAAATGCACATCCCCCTCTTTGCTGGGAACAATAAAGGTTAAGAATGATTCGCCCTTTTCTTGGATCTCTTGAATATGAATGGCATTTAATGAAGCAGACTTAGCTCCGGTATCTAATTTAGCCGAAAGCACCAAATTGTTGTCGACAAGCTTTGCTTTTTCAATATAGCCGTAGATTATTTTTTCATGGCTTGCCATGGCGGGTTCAATCCACTGGGAACATAAAATAAAAAAACAAATCAAAAAACGCATTCACTGGCTACCTTAATGGGTTAATAAAATTTATTTTAGTGTATCAGATTTTAATTTTTTTTGTACCTTATGATATAATAACAGATGGCGCATGTTTTATTGATCTAATTTATTTCAATGTGAAAAATTACTTGCCTTTCCTGTCTGATTGAGTGTATTATTGTGCCCATCATAGATGATGGCATGGTGATGGACATGGCTGCGATCAATGGCGACAAGGATGCGAAAGATTCTTCTGGTGGTGAAATTCAGCACGATAGACCTTGGTTGTATGATATACCCAAGGATTTAAATGAACATAGAGGCTGTTATTTTGCTTATGGTTTGCTTGATGGTTTAAGTATTTCAACAACCACGTTTAAAAGTTTCGTTGAATTATGGTTCCAAGCCGATGGGGAAGAAGCAGGGCCAGTGATGTTGGAGATACTCAGTCATTTATGGGCGAGTATGGTTTTTGCATCCACGGCGGCTTTATTGACCCTGACCGCCATCATTGGAAATTATTGCGACGAAGGTCCTCCTGGAAGCTATCAAAACCATATTGTTACCTATTGGCCTAGTGTTCGAGAAGCGGTTAAGGGCATGAAAAATACCTTTAAAGGTATGGGTAATCTTCTAAAAATTCTGCAGTTATTAAATTATATCCATGATAAAAACGATTATATCTGGGGTACTACACTAGGCTTTGGCACTCTTTTATGTGTTTTTCGTATATTTTTACGTCAAATGCGTAATGGGGACGAGGGTCGTAAAAATAAGATGGATGGTAACGCCAGTTTTTTTGAACGATTAAGCCAAGAGCATTGTGCGGTCCATAAAATTGCGGAAACACCTGCAGCCTGGGATAAAAATTATTTTAATAGTTACGTTTTTGCTCAAAAAGAAAATGCTTTTTATTATATTAATTCGGATGGGAACGTTGAGCAGTTTCAATCTGTGCAAGGGTTTAGTAAAGACATTGATAAGTTGTTGGGAAATGAATCTTCTGGATACATCCAATATAATGCCATTCATGATGCCTTAAAAAAATGTATTGATTGTAAGATCTCTGCTTATAATGGCCAAAGCCTTGGCGAGAAATTTTTTGAGCAACAGCAAGATTTATGGCAGTCTTTTGTGATTAATACAACAGAAGCTAAAGAAGCGTTTTATTATGTTGGCCATAAAGGTCGATGCTACAAGATTAATGTAAAACCGGATAAGCTGGATGCGTTTAAAAGTAAAGTGAGTGAGTTTTTTTTAGGTGTTGTGGATGCAGGGAGCGAGAAAAAGAGTTTTTCGTATACCTTCATCAATGAAAATTTACTAGAGCCTTTTTGTGAGACGCAAAAAAACTATTTTCCCATTCATGATGCGCAAGAGCAATATTATGACTATGTTGAGCGATGTCTCAAGGAACAAGAAGGTTTAACCGGTTCTTGGTGGCTGTTTTGTTCGGGTCTTGGTGGCATGATTTATTCGCCTTATTTGTATTTTGGTGTGGTCGCTTCACTAACTGCAACAGGAATTTTGTTCAATATTGTTTTGGGTTTATCGCTTGTTTTTATGTTGTCTGCCGTGGTCAGTAGCGTTCATGAAGAAGCCATTTATCAAAAAATGTTGCATGTTACGCAATTTAAGGTCAAATTAGAAATTCTTAGACAAAAATTAAAGCAATTGATTCTTTTAGAGAATGACGAGCCTCAGCATATTCAAAATATCCGAGATATTATTAAAAAAATCAACGATGTATCGTTTGATGCGAAAAAACCAATTTGGCATGTGCCCTCTTGGATGAACATCGGTTTTCAGTATGAGGCTTGGATTGATAAAAGTTTTGATGGTCTTCGAAACGGACTTAAATTTTATGATGTTTTGGCTGCGTCATTGGTCACGTTAAAATTAATTTTTGAGCTGGGTGGATTGGGGGCCATTAGCCCCTGGTTGGTTGTTGGGGTTAGCATGATGGGGTTGGTATCCATTGTTGCAGGGATTTGTATTGCTGTGTATCAACTTGATCCCATCAAATTCATGCTTGATTGCCTGGCGTGGGTTAACCATTTTTGGTCACCCGTTGTTGACAGTTCGACACCGGAGCGATTAGCAAAAGAGATGACTCATGAACCAATACCCATGAAAG
>CAISSD010000166.1 GCA_903887975.1 uncultured Legionellaceae bacterium
TCAAGGCATTCCAGCCATGCTGCATCAAGGCATTCCAGCCATGCTGATTCCAGCCATGCTGCGCTGTTTGTTTTAATACATCAGCTTGGTCTTCGGGTTTTAGTGTTTTTATGGCATCTAATATTGGGGGGATGGCGCCTGGATGATGTCGGGCTGCAATCATTAAGGCATTCCAACCGTTATCATTTTTTTGTTTTAACACGTCTTTTAGTACATCATTCTTGTTAAGAATTCTTATGGATTCAAGTATTTGGGGGACGGCTTGGGGATGGTTTTTCGTGGCTTGCATCAAGGCATTCCATCCTTCCTCACCGGATTTTTTAAATATTGCTGTTTGATCTTCAGGCGTAAGTTTTTGTATTTCTTCTAGTAGTTGTGGCACCGCTTTGGGATAGTTTGAAACAATGATCATGAGTACGCCATATCCACCTCTGCCATTTTGTTTTAGTACAGTGGCCTTGTCATTGATCTCAAGTGATTTGATGATATTCATGATTTTGAGGGCTAATGTGGGGTGGTATATGGATGCCAATGTCAGGACATTTTCATTATCCTTGTTTGTTTGTTTCAATAATTGAACTTTACCATCATCATCCATCATGGGTATTGATTGTTCAATCAACTCCAGGCTTGTCTCTATCTTATCTTTCTCATAGTATTCTATATAGCTAATGATGGTTGTTAATTTTTGCGCGAGTTTTTTTTTGAATGTATCTTCAGGTAAGGTTGATGATATTTTATTGACTAATTCCCAATGCGTGTTTTGTTTGTCGTAATGCGCTGCATTCCATTTTTTAATAACTTCATACAAATCAAGACGGATGTTCACTGTCTCGGGGAAATGTAAATCCATGGCAGATAAAAACTCAATCCAAGTTGTTTCAAGTGATGCGTTGACCCCGAAGGTCTTGAAATGATCATGCGTGTAGACATCGCGATGAAATAATGGGTCGCTCATGATGTTGTTGATGTATTGTTTAAGCTTTTCAGGTGAGGCATAGCTTAAGAGTTCAATCATGATTCGAAATCGTGCGTTGAATTCTTTTTCGTCTTGTTCATCATATCCATCATCTTCATCGATTGGTTTGGGGCAAAAGAGGCTATAAATGGTTTCGTTTGTTGGTAAATCCACTGGCTTATTTTCCATACTCGGTTTGTTCATGGCTTCAGGATTGTTGGTGCTGGCCAACGAGTCTAGGGATGTGAGTGGGGATGTGAGTGGGGTTGAGGTAAGAGTCATTGCAAATTTTTTTTCTAAATAATTTAAAATTATTTGCGCTGTTGAAATACTTTCTCGGGTTTCTTTAAATAGATACGAGCTGTTGAGATGCCTGTTTAACAAATCACTAATTCCTTTACTTTGATTATCGAGTTTTAACGCACTAAGGGCTGTGATTATGTTCTCGAAAGATTCATCATTTAACTCTAGGCGTAAATTTTTATAAATTATTTCTGTTGCTTGTTTTACATCCATTATCCCACCCCATGTTTGTATATTTAAAAAACCAATGGTTTATTTTTTAAATATAGACCCATTATGAAAATCCATCAAATTGGTGATTAAAAAAGGGTCGTATCCAAGTGTAAAACGCAATTGCTAATTGCGATTAATCATAAAAAACGCAATGATTAATTGCGTTTTGTTGTACTTTTGCTATGCTTGTTGCATGCATTAATAGCCTTATGATCTACCGCGGTGATGCACGTTATCATGAGCATGATATTGAGGTGTTGCCAGTACAAACCGCGTTGTTGATGCTTGCAAAAATATTAAAAACAGCATAAAAATTTCAGAACTTCAGGTACAATGGTGACTTAAGACTTGGTGATTAAAGTGTTTGGTGATGCAAGCGAATTTTGTTCATTTAAAAGTACACAGTGAATTTTCTTTGATTGATGGATTGATAAAAATCAAACCATTGATGCAATCCTTGCCAAAAAAAGGCATGAATGCTGTTGCCATTACCGATTTTTGTAATTTATTTGCCGCGATTAAATCCTATCAAGCCGCCCTATCTCAAGGCATCAAACCCATTTTGGGGTGCGATATTCCTGTTGTTTTATCCGAGCCCACAAAAGAATATTTTATCGTCACTTTACTGTGCCAAAATGAATTGGGTTATAAAAATCTAACGCAATTGGTCTCTAAAGCCTATCAAGAAGGTCAATACCAAGGCGCACCTCGGGTTCGTTTGGATTGGATTATGGCGCATCATGAAGGGTTGATTGCTTTATCCGGTGGGGTATGGGGTGATGTGGGGCAAGCTTTGGTTGCAGAACAGCAAACCAAAGCCTACGACTTGGCCAAAATGTGGCAAAACACCTTTGGTTCGCGTTTTTATCTTGAGATTCAACGAACCGATAGGGCACACGAAGCCTATTATAATGCCCAGATCATCAAAATGTCTGAAGCATTAAACATTCCTTTGGTCGCCACCAATGATGTACGATTTTTTAATGAAGAAGATTTTGAGGCGCACGAAGCACGTGTTTGTATTCATGAGGGTGTGACACTGTCAGATCCGCGTCGTCGAAAAATCTATAGTCCCAAACAATATTTGCGAACCGCAGATGAAATGCAGGCATTATTTTCAGATCTCCCCGAAGCTTTGCAAAATAGTGTAGAAATCAGCAAACGTTGTTCGGTGATATTAGAGCTTGGTAAAAATTATTTACCGCATTTTCCAACACCAGAAGGTGTGGGTATTGATGCTTATTTAAATGCTTTGGCACACAGTGGTTTAAAAAATCGGTTTCATGATGATTTTGATGCCCAAAAAATAGCGCAATATGAGGCCCGATTGCAGCTGGAATTGGACGTTATCAATGCCATGGGTTTTGCTGGTTATTTTCTAATTGTTGCTGATTTTATCAGGTGGGCCAAAGAAAACGATGTTCCTGTTGGGCCTGGGCGGGGATCGGGTGCGGGTTCTTTGGTGGCTTATGCATTGAATATCACAGACTTAGATCCCATCCCCTATGATTTGCTCTTCGAGCGATTTTTAAATCCAGAACGTGTGTCCATGCCGGATTTTGATATTGATTTTTGTATGGAAGGGCGGGATAAGGTTATTGATTATGTCGCGCAACAATATGGCCGACAAAGTGTGTCCCAGATCATTACGTTTGGTACCATGGCAGCCAAAGCCGTGGTACGCGATGTGGGTCGTGTTTTGGCGCATCCTTATGGGTTTGTCGACCAATTGGCAAAATTAATTCCGTTTGAATTGGGGATTACCCTACAAAAAGCGCTGGATGATGTGGCTGAATTAAAGCGGCGCTATGATGATGAAGAGGATGTTAAAGAATTATTGAATTTGGCTTTAAAACTTGAAGGGATTACCCGAAATGCAGGCAAACATGCCGGGGGGGTGGTGATTGCACCTTCAAAATTAACCGATTTTACGGCCATTTATTGCGAAGAAGGTTCAACCCAAATTGTCAGTCAGTTTGACAAAGATGATGTGGAATCGGTTGGCTTGGTGAAATTTGACTTTTTGGGATTACGCACATTAACCATCATCAAATGGGCGGTTAAAGCAATCAACCATCATGCTAAAGCGTTGGGTGTGCCGATGGTGGATATTGCGCATATTCCATTGGATGATGAAAAAACGTTTGCGTTATTAAAAGACGGTCAAACAACAGCCGTGTTTCAGCTGGAATCTCGAGGCATGAAGGAGTTGATCCATCGATTACAACCCGATTCTTTTGAAGAAATTATTGCGTTGGTTGCTTTGTTTAGACCGGGGCCCCTGCAATCGGGGATGGTGGATGATTTTATTGACCGAAAACATGGGCGAGCGGCTGTATTTTATCCTCACCCTGATTTAGAACCCATCTTAAAGCCCACTTATGGGGTTATTTTGTATCAAGAGCAAGTCATGCAGATTGCACAAGTTCTAGCAGGCTTTACGCTGGGCAGTGCCGATTTATTGCGTCGTGCAATGGGCAAGAAAAAACCAGAAGAAATGGCCAAGCAGCGGATTATTTTTGCCGAAGGGGCTGCCAAACGGGGTGTGGATGCGGAAGTCGCGCGTGGTATTTTTGATTTAATGGAAAAATTTGCCGGCTATGGGTTTAATAAATCGCATTCAGCAGCCTATGCTTTGGTGGCTTATCAAACCGCATGGCTTAAAGCGCATTACCAAACAGCCTACATGGCGGCAGTGATGTCGGCTGATATGGACAATACCGACAAAATGGTTGTGTTTATGAAAGAATGTCGGGCATTGGGTATTACTGTATTAAAGCCTGATATCAATCGCTCTGAATATGCGTTTTCCATTGAAAACGAAACCACCATGGTGTATGGACTCGGTGCCATCAAAGGTGTCGGTGAGCAAGCCATTGTGTCCATGGTTTCTGAGCGACAAAAAGGCCCTTTTACCAGTTTGTTTGATTTGTGTCGGCGTGTTGATTTGCGAAAAGTCAATCGTCGTGTCTTGGAAGCATTAATTGCCAGTGGGTGTTTTGATGTTTGGGGGGTGTGTCGCGAGATGTTACAAGCCTCGCTTGATAAAGCCACACAATTGGCACAGTTCGCGTATCAAGACCGACATTCTGGACAAAGTAATTTGTTTGATTTGTTTGACGAATCTATGACGGAAGAGGTCTATGTAGAAAGCGCGACGTGGCCTATTAAAAAACGTTTGGATGCAGAAAAAGAGACTTTGGGTTTTTATTTGAGTGGACATCCCATGGATGTTTACCAAGAGGAGTTTGGTTCTTATGTGTTAAAAATCAATCAATTAAAACCCAGTCGCTCTAAAAAAACGTTGGTGGCTGGTTTGGTTCGAAGCATTCGAAAGGTAAGCACCAAAAGAGGAAAAATATTAGTCA